>JBAYOS010000187.1:0-2528 GCA_041678125.1 Monoglobales bacterium | reverse complement strand
TAGTCAACACGCTTACCAAGAAGGTTTTGTCTGAATCGACCCTGCTTACCTTTAAGCATATCGGAAAGAGATTTGAGAGGTCTGTTTCCGGGGCCGGTTACGGGTTTGCCGCGTCTGCCGTTATCAATCAGGGCGTCAACGGATTCCTGAAGCATTCTCTTTTCATTTCTTACGATAATGTCGGGAGCGCCCAGTTCAAGTAATCTTTTAAGTCTGTTATTTCTGTTAATAACACGTCTGTATAAATCATTGAGGTCGGAAGTAGCAAATCTGCCGCCGTCAATCTGAACCATAGGACGGATTTCCGGCGGAATTACCGGAATAACGTCTAAAATCATCCATTCGGGACGATTGCCCGAAAGTCTGAAAGCTTCAACAACCTCAAGCTGTTTTATAATGCGGGCTTTTTTCTGACCCTGAGATTTGTCCATCTCCTCATGAAGCTCTGCGCTCATAATGTCAAGGTCAATTTCGGCAAGAAGCTCTTTAATAGCCTCTGCGCCCATACCTGCTCTAAAGTATTTCGGTCCGTATTTTTCAAGGGTTTCCTTATACTCTGTTTCGTTGAGAATGTCCTTTTTCTGAAGCCCTGTTTTGCCCGGATCGAGCACTACATAGGCTGCAAAATAAAGTACTTTTTCAAGTGAGCGGGGCGACATATTGAGAATAAGTCCCATTCTGCTGGGTATTCCTTTAAAATACCAGATGTGGGAAACGGGAGCTGCAAGCTCAATATGGCCCATTCTTTCACGTCTTACCTTTGAACGGGTGATTTCAACACCGCATCTGTCGCAGACAAGACCTTTATATCTGATTCTCTTGTATTTTCCGCAGTGGCATTCCCAGTCCTTTGTAGGTCCGAAAATCCTTTCGCAGAAAAGACCGTCACGCTCTGGTTTGAGCGTTCTGTAGTTTATGGTTTCAGGTTTTTTTACTTCACCTTTTGAAAGAGCTCTGATTTGCTCCGGAGAGGCAAGTCCTATTTTAATTGCGTCAAAATTCTTTTCCAGCATTGTTTAACCCCCTCCTTAAATTTCGTCGATGCCGAACACATCAACATCTAAACTAATATCATCGATTGGCTCTACATCTTCGATTATAAATGCAGAGTTTTCGTCAATATCAAAATCTTCATCTTCGTCCAACTCGAAATCTTCGTTTGACTCGTCATATTCAAGCGGAGTAATGAAATCTTCCATTCTCTCATCGCTTTCAGGCGTCAAGCTCTCGAGAATTTCGGGACTTGCCTGCGGCAAATCGTCATCCTCGTCCTCTTTAAGCTCTATTTCATTTCCGTCCTCGTCAAGAATGTTGATTGAAAGCGCCAAGCTCTGTAATTCTTTAATAAGAACCTTGAATGATTCGGGAACGCCGGGCGTCGGAACATTTTCACCCTTGACAATGGATTCGTATGTTTTAACACGGCCTACGACGTCGTCCGACTTAACTGTCAGGATTTCCTGTAGAGTATATGCAGCACCGTAAGCCTCAAGAGCCCAAACCTCCATTTCACCGAATCTCTGTCCGCCGAACTGAGCTTTACCGCCCAGGGGCTGCTGAGTTACAAGTGAGTATGGGCCTGTTGAACGAGCGTGAATCTTGTCATCAACAAGGTGGGCAAGCTTCATATAATGCATGTAACCGACTGTTACCTTATTATCAAACGGTTCGCCTGTTCTGCCATCATAGAGAACAGATTTGCCGTCCCCGTCATAGCCTGCTTTTATCAGACATTCTTCTATATCAAGCTCGTTTGCTCCATCAAATACGGGAGTTGCAATCTTCCATCCGAGAGCCTTCGCTGCATAACCAAGATGCACCTCAAGCACCTGACCGATATTCATACGGGAAGGAACGCCCAGCGGATTAAGTACAATTTCAAGCGGAGTTCCGTCCGGCAGGAAAGGCATGTCCTCTACCGGCAGAATTCTTGAAATAACACCCTTGTTACCGTGACGACCCGCCATTTTGTCACCAACGGAGATTTTTCTTTTCTGTGCAATGTAAACTCTTACAACCTGATTTACTCCGGGGCTCATGTCCTCGGAATTTGCACGTTCAAATACCTTAACATCAACAATAATACCTGCTTCACCGTGAGGAACTCTGAGAGACGTATCTCTGACTTCTCTTGCTTTTTCGCCGAAAATTGCGCGGAGAAGTCTTTCCTCTGCAGTAAGCTCGGTTTCTCCCTTAGGAGTAACCTTACCGACAAGAATATCGCCGGGACGGACTTCCGCACCGATTCTGATAATACCGCGTTCGTCAAGGTCTTTTAAGGCTTCCTCGCCGACGTTCGGAATATCTCTTGTAATATCTTCGGGTCCGAGCTTTGTATCTCTTGCTTCTGCTTCGTATTCTTCTATATGAATTGATGTAAATACATCGTCCTTAACAAGCTGTTCGCTGATTAAGATAGCATCCTCATAGTTGTAGCCTTCCCAAGTCATAAAACCGATAAGCACGTTTTTACCGAGGGCAATTTCACCATTATCCGTAGACGGACCGTCTGCAATAATGTCACCCTT
>JBAYOS010000186.1:0-2564 GCA_041678125.1 Monoglobales bacterium | reverse complement strand
CTTGCTGCAATAAGACGTAAAAAGGCAAATCTGAACAACAAAATCAAAGACACACTTGCAGATATGATACACTCCCCCGCATATACAAAATTTCTTCAGGAGCCTATTGTCACAATGCGCGGCGACAGATACGTCCTGCCTGTTAAAAGCGAATGCAGGACAAGTATTCCCGGAATTTTACACGATTCCTCATCAACGGGGGCAACTGTTTTTATTGAGCCTTCGGCTGTCGTTCAGATAAATAATCAACTGCGTGACATATCTATTGAAGAGGAACGGGAAATCGAACGGATACTTGCTGATTTTTCCGCAAGCGTTGCGGAAGACGGTGATAATATTATTTCAAACTATAATATAATAATCAGTCTTGATGTTCTTTTTGCAAAGGCAATCTTCGGAAACAAAAACAAATGTACCGAGCCTGAATTAAATGATAAGGGCTTTTTAAAGCTTGTCAGCGCAAGACATCCGCTTATTGATAAAAATAAGGTTGTTCCGATTGATATAATGCTGGGTGAAAATTTTGATACGCTTGTTGTTACAGGCCCGAATACGGGCGGAAAAACCGTTACGCTTAAAACTGTGGGGCTGCTCGCTCTTATGTGCCAGTCGGGTATTCAGCTTCCGACTGAAATCGGCACCCGTATGCCCGTCTATGAAAACATTTTTGCGGACATCGGAGATGAACAGAGTATTGAGCAAAGCCTCAGCACATTCTCCTCTCACATGGTAAATATTGTAAATATATTAAAAGAATTGACACCTGATTCACTGGTATTGTTTGATGAGCTCGGTGCGGGAACAGACCCAGAAGAGGGCGCCGCCCTTGCGATTGAAATATTAGAGGTTGTGAAAAGCTTCGGCGCAAAGGCGATTGCCACCACTCATTACAGCGAGCTTAAATTATACGCCCTGTCAACCGACAGAGTCGAAAATGCGTCCTGTGAGTTTGATGTTGCAACGCTCAGACCGACATACAAGCTTTTAATTGGTGTTCCGGGCAAAAGTAATGCGTTTGCCATCTCAAAAAGGCTCGGACTGCCTGAGTATATTATAAAAAAGGCAGAATCCAGAATGTCTGCCGAATCGGTTAAATTCGAGGATGTTATCGGTGAGTTAAAAACAAAACGTGATGCGGCAACCGCCGCATTAGCCGAAAATGAAAAAATGAGAATTGAAACGGAAAGACTTCGGGCAGAGATTGAAAGGCGCAGTAAAGAAATAAATGAAAAGCGCAATAAAATTCTTGAAGAAGCACGCATTAAAGCAAAAGAAATTGTTGAAAATGCAAGGGAGGAAACCTCCGAAATTATAAAACAGGTCAGAAAACTTGAGGTTTCGGGTAAAAACCTTGCCGAAATGGAAGCTTTAAGGAAAAAGATTACGGAAAAAAGTTCCGATTATACAGATAAAATTTCAAAAAATAAAGCAAAATCAAACACAAAAGCTTCTGACATCCGCCTTGGAATGACCGTTCGTATTTTGTCTTTAGGTGAGCTTGGTGAGGTGGTTAATCTGCCGAATTCAAACGGCGATTTTAATGTTCAGGTGGGGATTATTAAGGTTAAAACAAATCTTAAGGATGTTGTTCCCGCAAATGACGAGAACTCGGAAAAAGAAGGACAGAAAATTCTTATCGCACGGAATCGGATTGAATCAAAAAGTGCAAACATTAAGACGGAGCTCGACCTTCGCGGTATGCTTGCCCACGATGCTGTTATGGAAACGGATAAATTTATTGATGATGCGGCTCTTGCGTCATTAAAGAAAATTTCCGTTATTCACGGAAAAGGAACTGGCGCTCTCAGAAATGCAATTCACGATTATCTTAAGAATAATAAACTTGTAAAAGGCTACCGATTAGGTAGTTTCGGCGAGGGTGATACAGGCGTTACCATTATAGAACTTAAATAATTTTCAAAAAAATTAAGAAATTTTGCTTTTACTCTTGATTTTTTGAAATTTTTGTTGTATAATAATCTTCGGCGGTTAAATCACCGCCTGAGATAACTGGGTGTGGCGCAGTTTGGTAGCGTGCTTGAATGGGGTTCAAGAGGCCGGGAGTTCAAGTCTCCCCACTCAGACCATTAAAATCCTTGTCATATTGGCAAGGATTTTTTTCAACTTATGTTTTTGGAGGCATGGTTATGTATATTATTGTCGGCCTTGGAAATCCCGGCGCAAAATACGAAACAACAAGACATAACATGGGCTTTATTACTATTGATTATTTAAGCCGGGAGCTTAACATTCCCGTTAACCGTCTCGGTTTTAAATCTCTGTACGGTCAAGGTGTTATCGGCGGTGAAAAGGTGATACTTGTAAAGCCTCAGACTTTTATGAATTTAAGCGGTCAGACGGTTAAAGAAATCGTTGATTTTTTTAAGGTGCCCGCCGAAAACCTGATTGTAATTTACGATGATATAAATATCCCGTTGGGTAAACTTAGAATTCGTCCTTTCGGCAGTGACGGAGGACATAACGGAATGAAAAACATCATATATTTATTGCAAAGCGACAAATTTCCCCGCATAAGAGTCGGGGTTGGAATGCCCGATAATGAG
>JBAYOS010000185.1:0-2567 GCA_041678125.1 Monoglobales bacterium | reverse complement strand
GCTGCCTAGAATACCGCAGACATCCGCCAGCAATGCCGCAAGCAATGTATGGCGGATATTTTTTACCTTTGCCGCCCCGTAATATAGTGCAACTGTGTAAAAAGTTGTTTCGGTGGACCCCATCATTACAGAAGCTATTCTTCCCGAATAGCTGTCCGGCCCGTAGGTTTTTATTATATCATTTACCACGCTTATAGAACCGCTGCCCGAAAAAGGTCTGAGCAGGGAGAGCGGAATTATCTCCCGCGGCATACCGATAAGCTTTAAAACGGGGGACAGCGCAAATGCCGCCATTTCTACTGCTCCCGACGCTTTCAGCATTGAAACTGCCACCAGTATTCCCACAATGCTCGGAACTATTTCAGCCATGGTTTTCAGGCTGTCTGCCGCTCCCGATACAAAAGGCTGATAAACCTCACCTTTTTTGAAAAGTCCGAAAATGAGTATGCCTAAGATTATAAGCGGCATAATATATTTACTTATATTTTCCACCCTACTCCCTCCTGAAAATCACACTGCCTAAAAGCCCCATAATCAGAGCAAACACCGATACTATCCATACAGGAAAAATAATTTCCGACGGAGCGGCTGACCCCGCTTCCCCGCGCAATGATATTACCGTTGCGGGAAGCAGCTGAATGGATGCCGTGTTGAGAACCAAAAAAGTCACCATTTCATTTGTCGCCCTGCCGCCGGCACTTTTCCCAAGCTCCTCCATAGCTTTAATTCCGAATGGCGTTGCGGCGTTGCCCAGCCCCAATACGTTTGCAGCGATATTCATTAAAATATTTTTCCCTGCCACTGAATTTTCGGGGATTTTATTAAAACATCTTCTGTAAACGGGACGGACCGCTTTTGAGAAAATACTCACAAGTCCGCTTTCGGATGCTATGTTCATAAGCCCGTTCCACAGCATCATTATCCCGACAATTTCAAGGCAGGTGGTAACGGCGGTTGCCGCTCCCTCGCTTGCCGCAACCGCAACCTCCTCCGCTTTGCCTGTAAAAATTGACAGTATGCAGGAAAAAATAATCATTCCCGCCCAAATATAATTAAACATGTTCTATTTTTATGTAATTTGATGTTGCATTTATGCCCTGATTGGGATATAATTATATATAAATAAGTATAAGGAAAATTTTGTTATGAGCATGAAAGTTGAAATATATACAGACGGCGCCTGCAGCGGCAATCCCGGGCCGGGCGGATTCGGTGTTATTTTAAAGTATAAGGATATAATAAAAGAGATTTCGGCGGGATATGCGTCCACCACAAACAACCGAATGGAGCTGCTTGCTGTAATTACAGGTCTTGAGGCGCTCAAAATGCCTTGCGAGGTGACAATTTATTCAGACTCCAAATATGTTGTTGACGCCATAGAAAAGGGGTGGGTTTACTCCTGGCAGCACAAGGGCTGGAAAAGGTCAGACGGAAAAAAAGCTCTCAACGTTGACTTGTGGCAGCGTCTGCTTCCTCTCCTTGAAAAAAACGACGTAACCTTTGTCTGGCTCAAGGGACACGCCGGTCATGAATATAATGAAAGATGCGACCAGCTTGCAGTAGCCGCCAGCCAGTCGGATAATCTTTTAACCGATACGGGGGTAGTAATTTGATTAAACTTTTAGTAAGGAAATTTATTGCCGATTATGAAAATGTTTCTGATTCCAAGGTGCGTGAAAAATATGGCGTATTAGGCGGAGTTTTGGGGATAATCTGCAACTTTTTGCTTTTCATCCTTAAACTGATTGTCGGACTGTTTATGGACAGCATAAGTATTATATCCGATGCTGTAAACAACCTATCAGACACCGCTTCCTCGCTGATAGTGCTTTTCGGCACCAAGCTGAGCAATATGCGTCCCGACCAGGAGCATCCTTTCGGACATGGCAGAATTGAATATATTTCCTCACTGATAGTTTCGTTTATTATTATGCTTGTGGGCTTTGAACTTTTAAAAAGCTCGGTTGTCAAGATATTTAACCCTCATCAGCTTACCTTCAGCCTGCCGCTTATTATTATTTTGGCATCATCTGTGCTTGTAAAGCTTTGGATGGCATCATATAACAGGTACCTGTCAGGTAAAATCTGTTCGGGAGTTTTAAAGGCGGCCGCCACCGATTCACTTGTTGACGCGGCATCCACCACAATTCTTGTGATTTCGGTTTTTCTGGACAGATTTGTGAGTTTCCCCATTGATGCTGTGATGGGCGCGATTTTCTCGCTCGTTGTAATGTATTCGGGTTTTAAAATTGCGAAGGATACCGTTGATATTCTTCTCGGAGCCGCTCCCGATATGGAGACGGTTGATAAAATCACACGAAAAATTGCTTCCACCGAAGGAATTATCGGTGTTCACGATTTAATTGTCCACGACTACGGACCCGGCAGAAAAATGGCGTCTGTTCACGCGGAGGTTACCGACACGGTCGACATTGTAAAAACGCACGAGCTGATTGACCGTCTGGAACAGGAAATATCCGGCAGTCTCGGAATTCACATGGTAATCCACATGGACCCGATAAACACAGGCTGTGAAACCACCGACAAAATCAAGGCAGAGGTTTTAG
>JBAYOS010000184.1:0-2654 GCA_041678125.1 Monoglobales bacterium | reverse complement strand
TTCAAAGTACTTTTTATCATTCCAATGAAACCCGTCTACCGAGTAGACCTTGCTTGCATTGTCAGGTCTGGTACAGGTGTGAAACGCATAAGGGTCACTTTTTAAAACCTGCCCTCCGCTTTTTTTCTCAATGCAGTATTTATAATTATCAAAAACAGATGCCGACTCTATAGTTCCCTCCCAAACTCCGGCAGCAATTTCTCTCATAAAACTTTTTTCATTGTTCCATCCGTTGAAGTCTCCGACAATTCTGACACTCTTGGCCTTCGGTGCCCAAACACGAAATACAAATCCGTTTTCTGCCTTATGGCAGCCGAAAAATTCGTATGCCGTTTTTGAATTTCCGTCAAAAAACTCCTTTAAGTACATTTCTCCGGTCATATAATCATCCTTCTGCAAATAATCTAATAAATCTATTATATTGATGTAGCGACTTAAAAATTCATAAAATCCCCAAAAAATATTGACTTTACACATTAAAATGGGATATAATAAATTAATAATCAAGTTTTGGAGGGTGTTGTTATGTTAAAGGATAAAATACTTAAACTTTTAGAAGATAACTGCCTGCTTACCCATGAGCAGATTGCGACAATGGTCGATACTGATGTTGATACTGTAAATAACATAGTCGAGGAAGCAAAAAAAGAAGGTACTCTTCTTGGATACCGCGCTCAAATAAATTGGGATAATTCAAATATTAAAGAAACAACCGCGATTATTGAGCTTAAAATTACTCCTCAGCAGGGCAAAGGTTTTGACGCCGTTGCCGAAAGAATATGTCAATATCCTCAGGTAGAATCACTCTTTTTGCTTTCGGGCGGTTTTGATATGCTTGTTACGGTCAGGGATAAATCTTTAAGAGATGTCGCCCTTTTTGTTTCGGGCACGCTTGCCACCATTGACGGAGTAACAAGCACTGCCACGCATTTTATACTCAAACGCTACAAAGATAACGGCACTATTTTTGTAAATAAAAACGATGATAACAGGCAGGTAATTTCATAATGGATTATAATTTATTCCTTTCCGACAAGGTTAAAAGCATAAAGCCTTCCGGAATAAGAAAATTTTTTGATATAGTAACCGAAATGAAGGACGCTGTGTCCCTCGGTGTTGGCGAACCTGATTTTGTTACCCCATGGCACATTCGCGAAGCGGGCATCCGCTCACTTGAGAACGGCAGCACTCATTACACGTCAAACTGGGGACTGATTGAGCTGAGAAAATCAATTTCAGACTATATGTCCCGCCGCTTTAATCTTGACTATGACTACACTTCGCAAATTCTTGTTACAGTCGGAGGCAGCGAGGGCATTGACCAATGCATAAGAGCTCTTGTAAACCCGGGTGATGAGGTTTTAATCCCTGAGCCGAGTTTTGTCTGCTACTCGCCCATGACGGCGCTTGCAGGCGGCGTTCCCGTTGCTATAAGAACGTTTGCAAAGGATAAGTTCAAACTTACTCCTGAGGCATTAAAAGCGGCTATTACCCCCAAAACCAAGCTTCTGATTTTGCCTTATCCCAACAACCCCACCGGCGGAATTATGACAAAGTCCGACCTTGAAGGCATAGCAAAGGTTCTTCGTGAAACTAACGTTTTTGTTCTTTCGGACGAAATATATGCAGAGCTTACATATACCGAAACTCCGCATGTTTCTATTGCTTCCCTTCCGGGCATGTATGACCGTACGGTTATTATTAACGGTTTTTCAAAGGCTTATGCCATGACGGGCTGGCGGCTCGGCTTTGCAACAGGCCCGAAAGAGTTGATTGGCGCAATGACCAAAATTCATCAGTATGCTATCATGAGCGCTCCTACGACAAGCCAGTATGCCGCTATTGAGGCTATTGAAAAGGGTGATGATGATATTGCCCGCATGAAAGAGGAATATAATATGCGTCGCCGTCTTGTAGTAGAATCCTTCAGAAAAATCGGTCTTGACTGTTTTGAGCCTGAAGGCGCTTTCTATGTATTTCCTTCAATCCAGAAAACAGGTTACACAAGTGAAGATTTTTGTGAGAAGCTGCTTTACACCAAAAAGGTTGCGGTTGTTCCCGGAAACGCTTTTGGTGACAGCGGCGAAGGATTCTTCAGAGCGTCATACTGTTACTCGGTGCAAAACCTTCAGAAAGCAATTTCGCTGATAGACGAATTTGTAAGCAAATAAAAATAATCATTATAAAGGTGTGAAATTATCAAATTTCACACCTTTTATTCCATTAATATTATATGCAATGAAAAGCTTTTGGATAACCAAAAGCTTTTCATTTTTTTCATAATAAAAAAAGGATGTATAAAAACCTTGCGGTTTTTATACATCCTTTAAGTTTAGCCTCCGAGATAGGCTTTTTTTACTTCATCACTTTGTGCAATCTCTGCGCCCGTGCCGGACATTTTAATTCTGCCCGATTCAAGTACATACGCGCGATCGGCAATATCAAGTGCCATTTCAGCATTTTGTTCAACCAAAAGTATTGTTGTGCCTGCTTCGTGCAGTTCCTTTATTATTTCAAAAATCTGCTGGACCAGTATCGGTGCAAGCCCCATGGACGGTTCATCAAGCATCAAAAGCTTCGGTTTACTCATAAGCGCTCTGCCCATTGCAAGCATTTGCTGCTCACCACCCGACAGAGTTCCCCCAATCTGATGT
>JBAYOS010000183.1:0-2671 GCA_041678125.1 Monoglobales bacterium | reverse complement strand
GCGGCAAGTGACACGGAATATGAATTTTTGCGTACTCTGATTGATAATAATATGATTCCCGATGACGTGTCCGTTCAGGTGCTTACTCAATGTCGTGAGCACATTATCCGCAAAACATTTGATGCCTGCAAGGGTGCACCGAGCGCAATTATTCACTTCTATAATTCCGTCAGTGTTGCCCAGCGCGAGCAGGTATTCAAAAAGTCAAAAGAGGAAATTAAACAGATTGCCGTTGACGGTGCAAAACTGGTCAAGAAATTAGCATCGGAATACGAGGGCAACTTCCGTTTTGAATACTCACCCGAAAGCTTTACGGGGACAGAGCCCGAATATGCTCTTGAGGTGTGCAACGCTGTGCTTGATGTGCTTGAACCATCGGAAAGCAACAACGTTATTATAAATCTCCCCGTAACAGTTGAAATGAGCTTGCCACACGTTTATGCAAGCCAGGTTGAATATATGAGCCGAAACCTTAAATACAGGGAGTTTGTGACCTTGTCACTTCATCCCCATAATGACAGAGGCACAGGCGTTGCCGATACAGAGCTTGCACTTCTGGCAGGTGCAGATCGTGTTGAGGGTACACTTTTCGGAAACGGTGAAAGAACTGGAAATGTTGATATTATTACTCTCGCTCTTAACATGTACTCTCACGGCGTCGACCCGGGACTTGATTTTTCCAATATGCCCTACTTGGTTGAAAAATATGAAAAATGAACCCGAATGAGCGTTTACGACCGTGCTCCTTATGCCGGAGCATTGGTGTTTGCCGCATTTTCGGGAAGTCATCAGGACGCAATTGCAAAGGGTATGAAATACCGCAGCAAGAAAAAACTCTCAGAGTGGACAGTACCATATATCCCCATTGACCCGCAGGACATCGGCCGCACCTATGATTCTGACGTGATTCGCGTGAACTCTCAATCGGGCAAGGGCGGAATCGGTTATCTGCTTGAACAGACCTACGGATATATTTTGCCGCCGAAAATGCGCGAGCACTTAAGTTATCTTTGCAAAGGCGTTTCCGACCGTGAGCACAGGGAATTAAAATCGGAAGATGTATTAAATATTTTCAAAGAAAACTATCTCAATATCAGCTGTGGAATCACAGTAACGGATTTTGATTTTATGCGCGAACACGATACAGTTAAAATCAATATCAGCTTTATGCAGGACGGTGTCGAAACCGAAATGGAAGCAGAGGGTAACGGCTCACTCAGCGCAATAAACAACGCGCTCAGAGCTTATACAGGCAAGGATTATACCTTGCAGGTGTTTACTCAGCACAGTCTGCAGGGACAGGGCTCACAGAGCGTTGCCGCTTCATATATCGGGCTTGAAACTGAAAGCGGTGAAATGTTCTGGGGCGCGGGCACAGACACCGATATTATCAAAGCAAGCACAAATGCTCTGCTCAGCGCTTTCAGCAATATGACAAAGGGAGGAGATCAGTAATGGGAATGACAATGACTCAAAAAATTCTTGCCGCACACGCGGGGCTTGATTCTGTCACTGCAGGACAGCTTATAAGCGCAAAGCTTGATATTGTTCTCGGCAATGATATTACAACTCCCGTTGCAGTCAATGAATTTAAGAAAGCAGGCTTTGATAAGATTTTTGACAAAGACCGCGTAGCCATTGTCCTCGACCATTTTGTTCCCAATAAGGATATTAAGGCTGCCCAGCAGTCCAAAACCTGTCGCGAATTTGCATGCGCACACTCTGTCAGCCACTTTTATGATGTCGGCAAAATGGGAATTGAGCACGCACTTCTCCCCGAACAGGGAGTTGTGACCGCAGGCGACTGCATTATCGGTGCTGACAGCCACACCTGCACATACGGGGCACTCGGCGCTTTTTCAACAGGCGTAGGCAGTACGGATATGGCGGCCGGCATGGCAACGGGTATGGCGTGGTTTAAGGTGCCTTCCGCAATCCGCTTTAATCTGACGGGAAAACTCCCCTATAATTGCAGCGGTAAGGATGTCATTCTCTCCATCATCGGAATGATCGGCGTGGACGGTGCTCTTTATAAAAGTATGGAATTTTCGGGGCCAGGCGTTAAAAGCTTATCTATGGATGACCGCCTGTGTATTTGCAATATGGCGATTGAAGCGGGCGCGAAAAACGGCATTTTCCCCGTTGATGAAAAAACAATGGAATATATGAAGGACCGCTGTGAAAGAACTCCGATAGTTTTTGAAGCGGACGAGGACGCAGAATATGAGAAAACATATAACATTGACCTTACTAAAATAAAACCTACGGTCAGCTGTCCTCACCTTCCCGAAAACACTAAAAATGTCGATGAACTGTCAGATATTAAGATTGACCAGGTTGTAATCGGAAGCTGCACTAACGGCAGGATGGAAGATATGGAAGCGGCGTATAAGGTTTTAAATGGCAAAGAAATTGCCGACGGCGTCCGCTGCATAATCATTCCCGCAACAATGCAGATTTACCGTGAATGTGTGGAAAAAGGCTATGTAACTGCATTTATTGATGCAGGTGCTGTTGTTTACACCCCCACCTGCGGTCCCTGTCTTGGGGGTTATATGGGAATTCTTGCGGCAGGCGAACGCTGCATTGCGACAACCAACCGCAATTTTGTAGGCAGAATGGGACACACCGAAAGCGAAGTTTATCTTGCCTCTCCGCTGACTGCGGCGGC
>JBAYOS010000182.1:0-2682 GCA_041678125.1 Monoglobales bacterium | reverse complement strand
ACGGGGCATCATTACATCCATAATTATAAGGTCAAAGGATTGCTCACGGCAGATATTCACAGCCTCCATACCGTCCCTTGCCTCGACTACCTCATATCCCTCGAAGGTGGCATATTCTTTTAATACCTCGCGGATTTTATCCTCTTCGTCAACTACAAGCAAACGATACATAAATGATCACCCTTTCTATTACTCTTTTTCGTAAACGTGGTTTTCGTCCCAAAGCTGTTCAAGCGTTTCGAAACTCTTGCAAATCTGGTCCTTTCTGTTAAGACCGAGTGCAACAATAAGGGAGTTTACCAGGCTAAAGGGAGCGGCAACAGAATCCACAAAGCAAACCATGTTGCTTGCCGCAATGAGCGTGTGCGACGCATATTTTGTGATGGGAGAGGCCTCGGAATCTGTGATTGCAATAATTCCGCTGCCCCGTTTCGCCGCATGCTCTGTTGCAATAACCGCACGTTTTGCATAACGTGGGAAGCTGATAACAATAAAAACGTCATCGCTTCCGATATTTACAAGCTGCTCGGAAATTTCGCTCAGACTGTTTGTTTCAACAAAATGAACATTATCAAACATAAGTTTTAGATAATGCGCTAAAAATCCTGCAAGCGCAGACGAGCTTCTAAGCCCTAAAATATATATCTTTCTGGCAGATAAAATCATATTCACCGCGCCGTTAAAATCCTTCTGACTTAAGCCCGCCATGGTTTGGCGGATGTTTACAAGGTCGGACTGCATAACCATTTTTATTATGTCGTCGTTTCCCGATGTTCTTTCCAGGGAAAGCTCGATTCGTTGCAGGGTTGTAAGCCTGTTCTTGATGATTTCCTGAAGATTGTACTGAAAGTCAATATATCCGTCAAACCCAAGCTCAGAGGCAAAGCGTACAACGGTAGACTCGCTTGTGCCAACCGCCTGACCAAGTTTTAATGCGGTCATAAAAGCCGCCTTATCATAGTTTGACAGAACAAAGTCGGCAATTTTTTTCTGACCTTTACTGAATGTGGAGTAAGATTCTTTGATTTGGTTTAATAAATCATTCATTAGTTTTTCACCTTTCGAGCAACATAAAATACCTTTTCACTGCTCCTTGCAGGAGAATCAAATGTGAGGTCGTCATAGACAGCCAGCACCTCAAAACCGCACCTTTTCAAAAGCTTTTTTATAAAGGAATCGGTATATGCTTTCTGATAGTGTGTTTCAGTATGTCGGGTAAAATTTTTACCGTTTTTTATGAAAAAATTAAGAGTAAATTCACAAAGGGAATATTCGGGGTCGTAAACATTTTCCCAAGTGTAAAAAGCTTTGTCACTTTCGCCGCAAAAGGTGTTGCCCGGCAGAATGTTTTTAAGCTTGTGCGCGGTGTTAATATCGAAAATAAAAAGCCCACCCGGGTCAAGATAATTGTGTACGAGTCGGAAGGTTTTTTCAAGATCCTTTTCCTCGGTAACATAGTTCAAGCTGTCAAGCAGGCTTACAGCCGCACCCACACTTCCGTAAAGTTCAAAGTCCTCCATAGGCTGATTTAAGTATAAAATATCAAGTCCGTTCTTTTCGGCTTTATCCGCGGCCACCGCAAGCATTTCCGAGGATATGTCAACACCGATCATACTATAGCCTTTTTTTGCCAAAAGTGAAGTTATGGAGCCCGTGCCGCAACCGAGGTCAAGAATTATCTCGGGGTCTTTGCCGAATTTGCGGAGCAGTGAGGTTATATAATCCGCCCGTTTTTCATATTCCACATCCTCCGTCAAGCTGTCATAAACCTCGGAAAAAACAGAGTATGGATTTGTGGAAGCGGATGCAATAATACCTGCGAGGTTCAGACCGCTCCCGGAGAGTGCCTCGCGGATTTTTGACATAGTAATTGCACTGCTTTCTGTGGCAGCCGCAATGTCGCTGTTTGATTTGCCTTCCTCAAACATCAAAGCGACGTTCAGCCTGTCCGACAGGACAAGCTGTTCATCGTCCGACAAAATTATATCAAAAACCTTTTGGCAGGTATCCTCGTCGGGAATATTTGAAAATAGTCTGTATAATAAACTGTTGTCTTTTTGCATAAATTTAACACCTAAAAAGATATTCTTGCACAAAATTGTACAAGAATATTATACCATACAAAAATTATGATTTCAATAGATGCCTGAAAATACTTTCACCTGCGGGGAGCGGTTGGGCCCTATCGTTTATGACAATGTTCCCGCAAATCCCGTCAGGGATGTTGACGGTAATTATATATTCATCATTTTGCTTTTCCCACCTTGTTTTAACTTCGCCAAGCTCAGTAACATAACTTGCCTCGGCAAAATCAAGTGAGGGCACAAAGCAGGGTCTAATCAGAAATTCGTTTTTGTTTTTAAGATTGGGGTTAATCTGAATTCCCGCAAATTTTGATATGAAAAGGTTAATTATATCACCGAAGAAATGATGGTTTTCTGATGTACTGAAGGTGCTTTGCTCAAGGGATTCACATAAAGTCGTCGCTCCTCTTGCGATCATACTTCCATAGGATGGAGCATCAGGTCTTGTTATCATTTTAAGCGCAAGGTCACCGTCGCCCTTTTCCAGAAGAACATGGAAAATATACCGCAGACCGACAAGTCCGCAAAATACATGATCTTGTTTTTCGCGAATAAGCTCCAGGAGCTTTTTATATGCTGAATCATATTCCGATTCTGT
>JBAYOS010000181.1:0-2696 GCA_041678125.1 Monoglobales bacterium | reverse complement strand
GGACCTTTTGAGATTGAAAGTGTTATTATGGAGCTCCCCTATGTACTTGAGTGCGGCGTTTCAGGTGTTCCCGACGAGGTGCGCGGTCAGATTGTCAAGGCAAGTATCGTTTTAACCAAGGGTACAGAGCCGACTGAAGAGCTCAAAAAAGAGATTCAGCAATATGTAAAAGATAACACTGCACCGTATAAATATCCAAGACTTGTTGTGTTCAGAGATGAACTTCCGAAAACGATAAGTGGCAAAATACAAAGAAATAAGCTATAATTCCCCAAAAAAATATTTTCTTAAAACTATTGACAAATATTCATAGTTAGTGTATAATTATCTCATGTTTTAAAGGCGTTGACGGAGAGAGCTTTTTTATCAGACCTAAAGAGAGGTAGTGGTTGGTGTGAACTATCGGTTGCGGTAAATTTGTCTGTAGCTCCAGAGCCGGAGGGAAGAAAGTCTGAAATATGATGAGTAGAGCCATCCCGTGATTGCTGCGTTAATGCATACGACTTGTTTGAGTCTGAGTGGCGTCTATGGCGCAATTTGAGTGGTACCGCGGGTGTGAAAGATTTTTCAGTGCTCGTCTCAAAGATATAAACTTTGGGACGGGCTTTTGTTATACGTCCCTGAAAGGATGCTTAAACTATGGATAAGATTACGGGACTTGACTACAAAATCAGGGAAATGGCGGAGCGAATAAAAGAGCTCCGCGAAATTGAGGGCTTTTCACCCGAAGTCATGGCAGAAAAAACCGGTGTCTCCATACAGGAATATCTTGAATGTGAGACAGGACTGCGCGACCTTAACTTTGCGTTTATTTACCGTTGCGCCCTTGCGCTTGGGGTAAATGTAACCGATATTATTGAAGGTCACAGCCCCACTCTTAAATCCTTTACGGTTACAAGAGCGGGAACGGCGCAGAAAATTGCTCAGGCGCACGGCATGACTTATTATAATATGGCATACGCTTTTCAGAATCGTATTGCCGAACCTCTTTATGTAAGAAGTGTTTATGATCCTGAAAAGGAAAATAAAGATATTGAGCTTACAACTCACGCAGGACAGGAATGTGACGTTATAATTGAGGGGCATCTGATGGTTCAGATAGGTGGTCACAGAGAGGTTCTCGGCCCGGGTGACAGCATTTATTTTGACAGCAGCACGCCTCACGGCATGGTGGCGGTTAACGGCAAGGATTGTGTTTTTTATGCAACAGTACTAAATCCTACCGGTGAGCCTATTCCTGAGCTTACTCCTGCAAAGGAGATTGAAGATAAGTATCAGATTAAGAAAGATACAAAGGACAGAATTTACAAAAAATATGTTGATGTAACCGAAAATGAAAGAGGTACACCCACCTCAATCAAGTTTAAAAATACCGAAAGCTTTAACTTTGCGTTTGACGTTGTTGACGCACTTGCAAAAAGAGAGCCTGACAAACTTGCAATGCTGCATGTTGCAAAAGACCATACAGAGCGCAGATTCACCTTTAAAGATATGCAGCGTGAATCGGCACGATGTGCAAACTATTTCACCTCGCTCGGCATAAAAAAGGGGGACAGGGTTTTGCTGGTGCTCAAAAGGCACTATCAGTTCTGGTTTGCAATTTTAGGTCTCCATAAAATCGGCGCGATTGCTATACCTGCAACAAGTCAGCTGCAGAAGCATGACTTTGAATACAGATTTAATTCGGCAGGCGTAAGTGCAATTATCTGTACTGCCGACGATGACGCACCGAACCATGTTGACCTTGCGGCAAAAGAATGCCCGCAGCTTGTAACAAAGATTATTGTCGGCGACGAGCGAGAGGGCTGGCGCAATTTTGACAGTGAATTTAAGCTTTTCAGCTCCCACTTTGACAGGGCTGAAAATGCTCCTGGCGGCGACGATTTAATGCTTATGTTCTTCACCTCGGGAACAACGGGCTATCCGAAAATCGCCGCGCATACCTATAAATATCCTCTCGGACATTTTCATACAGCGAAATATTGGCACAATGTCGACCCTGACGGAATACATTTTACAATTTCCGACTCAGGCTGGGCAAAATCCATGTGGGGTAAGCTTTACGGTCAATGGCTTTGTGAGGCAGCAACTTTTGTTTATGATTTTGACAGATTTGACGCGGCAGATATTATGCCGATGTTTGCAAAGTATAAAATAACCACCTTCTGCGCACCTCCGACAATGCTCAGAATGATGATAAAAGAGGATTTGTCAAAATACGATTTTTCTTCCATCACTCACATGACAACAGCAGGAGAGGCGCTTAATCCCGAGGTTTACCGTCAGTTTGAAAAGGCTACGGGTATTCAGATTATTGAAGGCTTCGGTCAGAGTGAAAGCACAATGATTATCGGTAATATGGTCGGTGCTTCACATAAAATCGGTTCTATGGGCAAACCTGCTCCGATATATGAAGTTGAGCTTCACGATGAACAGGGCAATCAGGTGCCTGTCGGTGAGGTTGGTGAAATTGTAATAAACCTTAAAAATGGCTGGCCGTGCGGACTTTTCACTGAGTATTACGGTGATAAGGAGAATACCGACGAGGCTATTTATGACGGGTATTATCATACGGGTGATACCGCATGGTGTGATGAAGACGGGTTTTATTGGTATGTCGGCAGAAGGGACGATCTTATTAAATCCTCCGGCTACCGTATCGGTCCTTTTGAGATTGAAAGTGTTATTATGGAGCT
>JBAYOS010000180.1:0-2763 GCA_041678125.1 Monoglobales bacterium | reverse complement strand
TTTTAATGCCTGTTATTTTTAACGGTGTCATTGTCGGATGCATCATCAGCTTTTACACCGAAAGCCAGTTCGGACTTATTACAAATATGCTGCTTGTAGCATTAGGTGAAGCCGCAGCGTGTTATATTATCGGCATTCCGCTTTATAAGGCTATAAAAAGGTTTTCAGTAGAAATATAAGACCCGAAACGGAGATAGTTTTATGAATCGCATTTTACCCTTCAGGGCACTCAGATATAATAAAAATGTTGTCGGCAATCTAAGTGCTGTTCTCGCCCCCCCATACGATACAATAACAAAAGAGCAGCAGAAAAAATTGTATGATTCTCACCCTTTCAATGTTGTCCGCCTTGAATATGGCATGGCAAACGAAACAGACAGTGACATAGACAACAGATATACAAGAAGTGCTGAAACACTTAACGAATGGCTTCATTCGGGAGTATTCGTCCGCGACAGGCAGCCTGCCATCTATGTTTACGGTCAGGAATTTATTCTTGAGGACGGCAGAAAGCAGTCTTGTAACGGGCTGGTTTGTCTTGTCAGGATTGAGGATTCTGAAAACGGACTTATCCTTCCGCATCAGGAAACTCTTCCCAATGCAAAAAATGACCGTTTTAATCTGATGACCGCTTGCGGAGCAAATTTCAGCGCTATTTTTTCTCTATACTCAGACGAGAAAAATATAGTTTCCTCTCTTATTTCGGATACTGTTTCAGGCACTCCCGAAGTTTCAGTGAAAATTGACGGGTTAAACCAAAATCTTTGGCCAATAACCGACACGGAAATTATTGATAACATTTCATCTGTATTAGAGGATAAACAGTTTTTTATTGCCGACGGCCATCATAGATATGAAACCGCAGTAAATTATCGAAACATTATGCGCCTCCAGAATCCCGATCATACGGGAGATGAGCCTTATAACTATGTAATGATGTTTATTGTCAATATGGATGACCCCTGTCTTGCAATCTTTCCGACGCACAGACTTGTTAAAAATATCGTTGGTTTTAACGAACAGGGGATTATTTCACAGCTTTCCGAAAGCTTTGACGTGGAGAAATTTGAGATTGATGAAACATCGGTATCTGGGAAGCTCCGCGATAATACCTCTCTGCCCTCTTTTGCAATGTATACGGGCAAGGATTATTATTATCTTCTTAAACTAAAGGATATTTCGCTTGCCGACGCTGCAAATCCCGATAAGTCGGTTGCCCTTCGTCATCTTGATGTGACTGTTCTTCATTCGGTTGTGTTGGAAAAGGTGTTCGGACTGACCGAGGCGGAGTTGAAAAAACAGACATATCTTTGCTACACAAGAAGTATTTCAGAGGCGGTGGAGCTGGTGAAAGATGGAAAATTCCAACGCTCTTTTATGCTCAGCCCCGCCAAAATTCATGAAATAAAGGCAATCGCTCTCGCAAATGAGAAAATGCCGCAAAAATCAACTTATTTCTGTCCCGAACCCATAACAGGGTTTGTGATGAACAAAATAAATTAAGGGGAAGTGAATTCTTTGAACTTTTTTCAGCCACTAAATCATTTTGTTTATATCGGTTTTGTCGATATAGTCGACATTTTGCTTGTCGCTTTCATTTTTTACAAGGTTATAGGCCTTGTAAGAGAAACGCGAGCTCAGCAGGTTTTAAAAGGAATAATATTTTTACTTATGCTTGTCCCCTTAAGCGAATGGCTCAGACTTGACGCATTAAATTATATACTTGTAAATGTAATGCAGATAGGAATTATTGCCCTTATTATAGTATTTCAGCCCGAACTCAGACGAATGCTTGAAAAGGTCGGCCGATTTAATGTGGGTGCCATTTTCAAAGCGGAGCAGACAACGGGCAGCTTAAATATTGACGAGGCTGTAAACAGCATTGCCACAGCTGCGGGAAATCTGTCCCTCACAAAAACAGGCGCACTTATTGTAATAGAGCGCGAAACAAAACTCAGAGAAATTGCAGGAACAGGAACAATTTTAGATGCCTCTGTTTCCTCTCAGCTTATTGAAAATATATTTTTCCACAACTCCCCACTTCATGACGGAGCAATGATAATCCGTGATGACAGAATCGTTGCGGCAGGTTGTTATCTCCCTCTGACCGAGGATACCACTCTCAGCAAAAAGCTTGGTACAAGGCATCGCGCAGGCATAGGAATAAGCGAAACTGCCGACTGCGTCGTTGTTATCGTGTCGGAAGAAACAGGCAACATTTCTGTTGCAGTGGCAGGTAAGCTTGAACCGAATTTTACACCCGATTCACTAAGAAAAAAACTTTCATCGGCAATTGTTCCGCAAGTCAGCAAGAACAATGAAGGAAGAAAAACTATCGTAAGGAGGGTGAAAGATAAATGGAAAAAATGAAAATCAAAAAATTCGGCAGCTGGATGGAAAATAAAACGCTTATGCAAATTCTTTCGCTCCTGTTAGCTATAATTCTATGGTTTTTCGTTGCTGTAACCCAAGACCCTACGCGTACAGACCGAGTGGAAAATGTTGAGGTAATTACAGGCCTCAGCCAGAATCAGATTAATCAGGGATTAAGTATAATTTCCAAGTCAAATGATACCGTTTCGTTTGATGCTACGGGCAAAAGAAGCCTTGTTACGGGTGTTCGCGGCAACTATTATGCAAAGCTTTCTTTAGATGAAATTACAACACCCGGCAAATATAACATCACTCCTGAAATTTCAAGGCCTGACGGCGTTTATGTCAGCAACGTCACCCCGTCTGTCATTGAGGTTTATGTTGATAAAT
>JBAYOS010000179.1:0-2795 GCA_041678125.1 Monoglobales bacterium | reverse complement strand
TGCGGAGCAGAGGTTCAAAAGGGTAACGCCCCCGAGGAGAGAAAGCTCCAGAGATTATTCAGAAATAAAGAAGCATCTCTGCTTATCAAGCGTTGTAACGACTTTGGTGCAGGCGGCGTATCTGTAGCTATCGGTGAGCTTGCGGACGGTCTTGAAATTGACCTTAACGCAGTCCCCAAAAAATATGACGGTCTTGACGGAACTGAACTTGCCATCAGCGAATCCCAGGAAAGAATGGCTGTTGCGGTCGCTCCCGAAGATGCGGAAAGATTTATAAAGCTTGCAGAAAATGAAAATCTTGAAGCAACAATCGTTGCAAGGGTTACGGCACAGCCCCGACTTGTAATGAACTGGAACGGTAAGGACATTGTAAATATTTCAAGGGAGTTTTTGAACTCCAACGGTGCCGAAAAGCACATTGAAATTGCTCCTGCCGCTCCCGAAAAAGTCGAAAAAGAAATCCCCGCAAACTTTAAAGAGGGTATAAAAGCTCTCGCCCATGACCTTAATGTCTGCTCAAAGCGCGGACTTTCCGAAAGATTTGACTCCACCATCGGCGCAGGCTCGGTACTTATGCCCTTTGGCGGTAAAAATCAGCTCACGCCTGTGCAGGCAATGGTAAACAAGGTTTCCGTTGAAAAAGGCGATACCGACACCTGTTCGCTTATGGCTTGGGGCTATAATCCGTTTATTTCCGAAAAAAGCCCATACCATGGTGCATATCTTGCGGTTGTTGAATCCGTTTCAAAGCTTATTGCAACGGGAGCGGATTTTGAAGATGTGTATCTCACTTTCCAGGAGTATTTTGAAAAACCTCTTAAGGATGCAAAGCGTTGGGGCAAACCGCTCGCGGCACTGCTCGGTGCGTTTTCCGCCCAGTTTGACCTGGGCATTGCCGCTATCGGTGGCAAAGACTCTATGAGCGGCTCGTTTGAGGATATTGACGTTCCCCCGACACTTGTCTCCTTTGCGGTTACAACAGATAAAATAGAAAATATCATTTCACCAGAATTTAAGTCGCCGGGTCATAAGGTGGCACTTGTAAAACCCGATTATGATGAAAACGGTCTGCCTGTGGCGGCATCTGAAATTGAAATCTTCCGCGAAATCTCAGCTCTTGTCCGCGAGGGCAAGGTTAAAGCGGCCTACACCCCGGGCTACGGCGGCATTGCCGAGGCGGTAATGAAAATGTCCTTCGGTAACAGCATAGGATTTGAGTTTGCAGATGTTTCCATGGACGAAATTTTCGGTTACAATTACGGTGCTTTTATCCTTGAGCTTGAGGGTAACGTAGACATCGGAACACTTCTCGGCTATACAACCGAAAAGGCTGTCATCAGTTTTGCAGGCGACTTAATCAGCATAGATGAACTCTTAAAAGCATATGAAGATAAGCTTGAGCCTGTGTTCTCCTGCAACAATGTCGATAATGGCAAAAATGATATTCCCGACCTTTTAAAACCCGCTTACGACAAGCGTGTTTCAATGGTCAAAGTACCCTCCCCCCGCGTTTTAATTCCCGTTTTCCCGGGCACAAACTGCGAATATGATTCTGCAAAAGCAGTCGCAAGAGCGGGCGGAAATCCCGAAATTATTGTTATAAATAACCTTTCGCCGGCAGGTATTGAAGCGTCGGTAAAACATTTCGCCGAAAGAGTAAAAGAATCTCAGATTATATTCATTCCCGGCGGATTCTCAGGCGGCGATGAGCCGGACGGCTCGGGTAAATTTATAACAGCCTTCTTCCGCAATGCTATTATCAAAGAAGAGGTTCATAATCTGCTGAAACAGCGTGACGGACTTATGTGCGGCATCTGCAACGGTTTTCAGGCACTTATAAAGCTCGGCCTTGTTCCATACGGTGAGATTATCGATACTGACGAAAACTGTCCCACGCTTACCTACAATGTAATCGGTCGTCACCAGTCAAGACTTGTTCGGACAAAGGTTGTTTCAAATAAATCCCCTTGGCTTTCGATGACTCAGCCGGGCGAAATCTATACTGTGCCCATTTCTCACGGCGAGGGCAGATTTATCGCCTCACAGGAGCATATTCTAAAGCTCGCCGAGAATGGTCAGATTGCAACCCAGTATATTGACCTTAATGGAAATCCCACCTCGGATATTCGCTTTAACCCCAACGGTTCAGACTATGCTATTGAGGGCATAACCTCACCTGACGGCAGAGTGTTCGGCAAGATGGGACATTCCGAGCGTATAGGCTCAGGACTTTATAAAAACGTTGAGGGTGAGTATGAAATGAACATCTTCACCTCGGCAGTTAAATATTTTAAATAACTATAAAAACCGCAGAAAAATCTGCGGTTTTTTTATTGACTTTATTTTTTTGTTATACTATAATAATAACTAATAAACCAAAGGGGGAAAATAAGCCTTGTTACATAAAGAACAAAACTATGATTTCAGGAAAGCTATGCTTGAAACCCACAAAAAAGATTTAAGAGATTATTCCATTTTACCCGCTGCGGACGAGTTTGAAATTAAAGACGGTATGAAGCTTGTGGTTGATCCGGACGCATCAGAAGTAATCCTTACGGCTGCAAAGGACTTTGCCGATTATTTATACACATCTATGGGAGTTTCGGTATTTGTAAAAAAAGGAACCGCCGCAGATGGTGATATTTTTGTAGCGACAAAAAATGAAATAGATTGCGACCTTAAAAATGCCGATTCCTATAAAGGCTTTATGGTTGATGTTGCCGATAAAATTATCGTTTGCGGTTTTGATGACAGGGGCGCCGCCCAGGGACTATATTACCTTGAAGACGAAATGA
>JBAYOS010000178.1:0-2798 GCA_041678125.1 Monoglobales bacterium | reverse complement strand
TACCGAGGCTGCACAGGAAGTTAAATCACCTGTTATCCTTCAGGTATCTGCCGGAGCAAGAAAATATGCTAAACACGAATATCTTATGAAACTCGTTGAAGCTGCTGTTATTGATACAGATATTCCCATTGCTCTTCACCTTGACCACGGTGACAGCTTTGAAATCTGCAAATCCTGTATCGACGGCGGTTTCACATCTGTTATGATTGACGGTTCAAAATATTCTTTCCAGGAGAATATTGAACTCACTAAAAAGGTTGTTGATTATGCTCACGAACGCGGGGTTGTGGTTGAAGCTGAGCTTGGCAAGCTCGCAGGTATTGAAGATGATGTAAACGTTTCTGCCGAAGATTCTTGTTACACAAACCCTAACGAGGTTGAAGAATTTGTTTCCAAAACAGGCGTTGACTCACTTGCTATTGCTATCGGTACAAGCCACGGCGCCTTCAAATTCACAGGTGAGGCTAAACTCAGATTTGATATTTTGGAAGAAATTGAAAAAAGACTTCCTCAGTTCCCGATTGTTCTTCACGGCGCATCCTCCGTTATGCCTGAATATGTTAAAATGATTAACGAATTCGGCGGAGATATGCCCGGCGCTCAGGGCGTTCCCGAAGATATGCTCAGACACGCGGCTAAAATGGCTGTTTGCAAAATCAACATAGACTCTGACATCAGACTTGTTATGACAGGTACAATCAGAAAATATATGGCCGAGAATCCTTCTCACTTTGACCCCAGACAGTACCTTTCAGTTGCAAGAGCAAACATTAAAGAACTTGTTAAACACAAAATCGTTAATGTTCTCGGCAGCGACAACACAATCTAATAAAATGGCACGATGGAAAAACATCGTGCCGTTTTTTTATTCTTTATAAACTGTAAATTCTGCTGATAATTTTTGAGCCTTTGCCTTAAAGTAAAGCTTGTATAAGATGTTTGTGCGCCAGTCTTTAATAAGCTGTTCATCCTCAAGAGGTAATTCCTCAATGCCGACTTCAAATTCGGTCGGATGGTGCATAACAACACCATCATATAAAATTACTTTATTATCTTTAATTTCGGGCTTGTTATAAAGTCTGAAACTGAGCTCAATTTCTTTTTCTTCTTTTAAATCAATTTCGTCCTTTATCACCACAGCCGAATCGGTAACCGATAATGTGCGGTTGAGTAAGTTTATTTCATCTCTGTTTTCATATGCGGATTTATAGCTGATTTTTGCAATTCCAGGTTCTGCCTCAAAAGAATCTGCCTTATACTCTCTGCCCGGAAGCTGACCTTTTCCGTCAATCATTGGAACTGAATGGTCTTTTGAACCCATTGGGAAGAGAGTATATCTTTTTGCACTGTTGAAGGTATCTTTAGTATATGTTGCAACGCCTATATCAATCATAATGGGGTTGCCGTTATAATAAAGACCAACACTTCCTATATCATTATGATTGTGACTTTCAGCATTGTGACCGCCTTTCAGCCATGCAGCGAAACCGCCGGAATTCCTCATTAAACAAAGCTGCATATCCGGCAGATATGAAAAATCATCGGGAACATATTCCGTGGTGCATTCATTTCTTGCCAAAATATTTTTCAGGCTTCTGCCATAGTTGAAAACGCGTGCTTCCTTGTAATCACTGTAAATATCGTCATTTATACAAGACTGACCGAAAGCTTCAATTTTAGCGTCTTTCATCCGTTGTCCCATTCGACGGAGGAAAAGTCCTTCGACTGCTGTACCTGCGTGCGCGTCACCGTATGTGATGAAATATTTCCCCGCAATGTGAACCTTGTATATATAACTCACGATGTTCTTTATTTTTTCGTTGCTGAAAAGGTCAACACTTCCGCCTGTGAAATCGGTCAAAATATCAAGAGCGTCAAATAAAGTTCCGCCCGCCTTGAACCAATAATTAGGACCTTCGTTGCAGCCGCCGTCGGGCGTTTGTTCGTCAATATAAAGGTCGAGCAGTTTAACTGCTTTTTCTATTACATCGGCTCTAAGATTATCGTCCGTTTCCAAGGTGAGTGCGAAAAGAATATTTGAGATAATCCACGGATTCCAGTTATTTATCGCCGCACGTTCATAACCCATCCACCACATTTTGTCGCTTTCGAGGAAGAGGTTTATAATTCGTCGATGGACTTCGAAATATATACGGTCGTAAATAATTTGACCGTTGGCAGCTTTAATTTTTTCGCCGAGGAAATTATATACAATAGCAAGGATAGCACCCGTTTCAGCGGAAAAAAGGTCGATATATCTTTCTCCGCTGGGGAAAATGTCGGGCAGATTTCTTCTGCCGTCAGATCTTGCGAAATTGTGATGGGCGGGGACTACCCAAGTGGATTCCTCCATAATTGCCCATGCAATATCCATGATTTTCGGAACAAATCTATTTTTATTTTCGATTAGTTCAGCTTTAACCATAGAGCTTAATGCTTTGCGACGATTGAAATAGAGATTTTCGAATTGGACGCGGTTTCCGTCCTTTTCAAATCGCATATAATATGTTGCGTTTAAAATCGGAAATTCAGCGTTTAAATATTCTTCTGCAAGGGCAATTTCAGCTTTTCCCATGTCACTTTCGGGAGATGGGAAGGTTTTGTCCTTGAGGTCACTGAAAAGAACAAATTCATTTGCAGGAATAATTTTATTTCTTAAATCTAATGATTGAAGGAATTTCATAATACTTTCTCCATATTTTTATAAATAGAGCGCCAAAGAGAACCTTTGGCGCTCTGACGGTTTTTTATTTATACATTGGACCGTAAGCTGCGCAAGCTCTGTAATCCTGTCCTTC
>JBAYOS010000177.1:0-2816 GCA_041678125.1 Monoglobales bacterium | reverse complement strand
GCGACCTTCTTGAAGCAGCTCTTCCCTATCTTAAAGAGAATATGGTTGTTAAAGTGCTTTCATTTAAGGGCAACGTTTTCGGCGTTGAGCCTCCAAACTTTGTTGAGCTTGAGGTAACGGAAACAGAGCCGGGCGTTAAAGGCGACACCGCAACAGGAGCTACTAAACCCGCTACTGTTGAAACAGGCGCTACAGTTTATGTTCCTCTCTTTGTAAACACAGGTACCATTATAAGAGTCGATACCCGAACAGGCGACTACATGGAAAGAGTAAACTAACCTTTCCCCTTAATCTCTTATCACTTTCCCCTGCCGATAAGAGTAAAAAAATATTTTAATTGCCGATGCAGGGCGGCGGAAAGGCTGTTAAAATGTCTTATTTTACAGAAAAAGCTTCCTATCTCAAAGGTCTGGCTGCAGGTCTTGAAATTGACGGTTCCACAAAAGAAGGCAAACTTTTAAATGCTATGCTTGAAGTTATTTCAGACATGGCTGATGAGCTTGAGATGATTGACGAAAGACAGGACGACCTGCTTGACTTGATTTCCGACCTCGCTGAAGATTGCGACTGCGACTGCGACTGTGATTGCGATTGTGATGATGACCTTGATTATTTCGAAATCGAGTGTGAAAAATGCGGTAACATAATTTGTCTTGACGAAGATATGCTTGACTCAGACGAGGAGCTTATTTGTCCCGCTTGCGGCGAAATAATCGAGCTTGAAATTGAAGATTGCTGCTGCGACCATTTCGATTGTGAATGTAACTAATCAAAAATAAAAGAGCGGTCACCCGCTCTTTTACTTTTCTTGAAAGGATTATCTTAAATTGGAAAATGTTTTACCAAAAAAGCAAACCTCGCTGATGATTCTTCTGTTATCGGCAGTCTATTTCATCAGCTACCTGACCCGAATAAACTATGCCGCCGTTCTGCTTGAAATTGTCCGCAGTGAAGGAATTTCAAAAGAGCTTGCCTCCCTTGCTCTGACAGGCAGTGCAATTACTTATGGAGTAGGTCAGCTTATCAGCGGATACCTTGGCGACAAAATTAAACCCTATTTTATAATCGCCTTCGGTCTGTTTGTGGCATCAGTAACAAATCTGCTTATTCCACTTGTTCCGTCCGCGGGATATATGACTGTCGTATGGTGTTTTAACGGACTTGCTCAGTCAATGCTCTGGCCTCCTATGATTAAAATTATGGCAGGAATTTTTGACAGAGAAACCTACATCAGGGCATGTGTAAGAGTGTCATGGGCAAGCTCGGTTGCTACAATTTTTATATATTTGTTTGCCCCTGCTGTCATACATTTTTCCACATGGAAAACCGTATTTTATTTTTGCGCCGCTTGCGGAATTTTGATGTGTTTCACATGGATATTTGTCATGCGGAAAAACGAAAAAACCGTTTCACCGCCGGCCAATACATATAAAGACGTTGAAAAACAACCTTTTTCACCGAATATTGTTTTAATTTTATTTTTTTTACTTATTGTAATTATTCTGCAGGGAGCGCTTCGTGACGGTGTAACCAACTGGATGCCGACATATATTTCCGAAACCTTTAATCTTGGCAGTGAAATATCAATTCTCACAAGTGTTGCGCTGCCTCTTTTCAGCATTTTGTGTTATCAGGTTGCTTCCTATCTTAACCGCAGACTGATAAAAAACGAAATGCTCGGCGGGGCAGTAATATTTTCGGCGGCATTTTCAGGCGCGTTCATTCTTGCCTTGACAGGCGGAAAAAGTGTCGCAGTTTCTATTATAACAGCTGCACTTATTACAGGCTCAATGCATGGTGTGAACTTCCTGCTTGTAGGAATTCTGCCCAGATATTTTGCTAAGTTTGGCAAACTGTCATTTATATCCGGTCTGCTTAACTCCTGCACATACGTCGGCAGTGCAGTTTCAACCTACGGGATTGCACTTTTGTCTGACAAAATGGGTTGGATAGCAATTACTTGGTTTTGGTCAATTACAGCACTTGTCGGCGTATTAATTTGCATCGGAACAATGCGTCCGTGGGAGAAATTTAAAAAAACAATTTAATTTTTTCATACTTAAAAAGATGGAATACTATGTGTATTTCATCTTTTTTTATACCCTCTTAAAATCAAAAATAAATCCGCATACTAAAATTATGATTGCTGGGTAAAATATTCCTGTGGACTGCCGCTGCTTGGCGGTTTTATTATTGACTTTTTGATGTTTTTGTTATATACTTTATCTTGTACAACTATATACATTGGAGGAAAAAAATGTTATGCACTAAATGCGGGAAAAGTCCCGCTGTGATATTTATAAAAAATCAGGCTACCCCCAACGAGCCTTCTCAGGCACTTTGCTTCAGATGCGCGCGTGAACTTGGTGGCGGCTTTATTGACAGCGCCCTTGAGAGCATGGGAATAAACCCCGAGGAAGCGACTGAGCTTCTTTCTAATCCCGATCTTTCGGAAGCTATAAATAATATGTCCCCTGAGGAAATGCAGTCGGCTCTATCCGAAATTTCCGAAGAAGAAATTTCTTCAGACGGAGAAAAAAGCCCGATGAATATGATGGACACCTTTTTAAACAACATAGGCAACTTTATGAACAATCCGTCTGCTCCGAAAGGGCCCGCGCCTGAAAAATCCAAAACTCAAAAGACCGAAAACAACCCCAAAAAACGCCGTAAATTTCTCGAAACCTATGGGCAGGATTTGACCGCAAAGGCTAAAAACGGAGAAATTGACAGGGTTATCGGCAGAGATGCGGAAATCGCAAGAATTATTCAGATTCTAAATCGCCGCAGCAAAAATAACCCCGTTTTACTTGGCG
>JBAYOS010000176.1:0-2886 GCA_041678125.1 Monoglobales bacterium | reverse complement strand
GAAAAAAGGCTTGAATTTTATTTGAAAAAGTAGTATAATATGAATATTGTATATTTTTACCACGAAAGGTGATTTTTAATATGAAAAGAATTGAAATAAAACAGCTTTACAGAGAATCTTCTGATTTCGCAAGTAAAAAGGTAACTGTAGCGGGCTGGATAAGAACAATCAGAAGCTTAAAGGTTTTCGGGTTTATTGAGCTTAATGACGGCAGCTTTTTCAAAAATGTTCAGATAGTATTTGAAGACAACAGAATTTCAAACTTTAAAACAGTTGAAAAGCTGAATGTCGGTTCGGCTATCGTTGTAACAGGCGAAATGGTGCTTACACCGGAAGCTCAGCAGCCTTTTGAGATTAAAGCTGACGAAATCTTTATTGAAGGGGAATCAACCCCCGATTATCCTTTGCAGAAAAAACGCCATTCCATTGAGTTTCTGCGCGAAATTTCCCACCTCCGTCCGAGAACAAACCTTTTCTCAGCCATTTTCAGAGTTCGCTCTGTTGCAGCTTATGCAATTCATAAATTCTTTAACGAGAAAAACTTCGTTTATGTTCATACGCCGATAATCACGTCAAGCGACTGTGAGGGAGCAGGCGAAATGTTTCAGGTTACAACCTTGGATTTGAACAATGTTCCTAAAACCGAAACAGGCGAGGTGGATTTTTCTAAAGACTTTTTCAATAAACCCGTCAGTCTGACGGTAAGCGGTCAGCTTAATGTTGAAACGCACTGTATGGCATTCGGAAAGGTTTATACGTTCGGACCGACATTCCGTGCTGAAAATTCCAACACCGCAAGACACGCCGCCGAATTCTGGATGATTGAGCCTGAAATGGCATTTGCAGATTTGAATGATGATATGGAGCTTGCAGAGTCGTTCATCAAATATATTATCAGCTATTGTCTTGAAAACGTGCCCGAAGAACTCGAGTTTTTCAATAATTTTGTGGATAAATCTCTGCTTGAAAGACTTCATAATGTTGTTGAAAATGATTTTGCACGCATAACCTATACGGAAGCAATCGAACTATTAAAACCGCAGGCAGACAAGTTTGAATACCCCGTTTCATGGGGTATTGACCTTCAGACCGAGCACGAGAGATATTTAACCGAGCAGGTTTTCAAAAAACCTGTGTTTGTAACCAATTACCCCAAAGAAATCAAAGCGTTTTATATGCGTAACAATGACGACGGAAAAACAGTTGCCGCTATGGACTGTCTTGTTCCGGGAGTCGGCGAAATAATCGGCGGCAGTCAGCGTGAAGAGCGTATGGACGTACTGCTCGAAAAAATGAAGGATTTCGGACTTGACGCGGAGGAATACTCATTCTATACCGACCTCAGAAAATACGGCAGTAACAAGCACGCAGGTTTCGGCCTCGGATTTGAAAGAATGATTATGTATTTAACAGGTGTATCCAACATTCGTGACGTTCAGTCGTTTGCAAGAACTGTCGGAAAATGTGATTATTAAAAAAACAGGGACCGCTTCGGCGGTCCCTGTTTTTTATTGATTTTGTTCTCTTTTTACAACCCTTGTTCCCGAAAGCACGTCATGCAGTGAGCGTCTGCCCGAGAATATTGGCAGAAAACCTACAAATACTATGATTATGGAAATGATTTTTGCAAAGAACCTTTTTGTCGCTTGTTTAAAATCTATATTTTCGCCTGTTCGGTTTGATATAACCTTAAGCCCGAAAATCAACTTGCCCATTGTCGCTCCGGAAGGACCCGATTCTGCTATTGCATAATACATCCAAAGTATAAATACCCAAACAATTGCTGTAATTAAAATGATAGGCTTTAAAGGTAAAAACCAGTTAAATGCCACCAAAATTATTGCCGCTGCACCGATACACATAAACATGCTGATAACAAAATCGGCAAGGGAAGCAATCATCCGAGGGCCGAAAAATGTTCCTCTTTTAACCGGTTTTTCTTCCGCAGAAACTTCCTTGACGGGTTTAGCTGATTTTTGCTTGCCGCCGTTTGTTTCTTCGCAGGTGTATCTTAATGTTATTACATTTTTTGATGTGCCGATTGTGACATTCATTCCGGAAGCAAGTCTGATTTTGCTGTATGCGGTTCCGCTGACGCGAATTTTATTAAGACTTCCGGCATCAACAATATCCACGGTATCGCCTGAAAACTGTAAAACCGCGTGGTGCCTTGATACAGACGGGAAAGGCAGAATAATGTCATTATCATCTGCACGACCGATTTTAATTTCCCCGCTCTCGAAAGAGGACAGCGAATTCAGGAGAATTGTTTTCTGTTTCTCGTTTTCCAGAAAGACTGTCAGATAATGTTTCATAGGTATTTATTCCTCCAGTAAAAAACTTTGCTGATTACTTTATTTTACACCAAATAATAAATAAAGTCAATAATTTAATAAATTTGGAAATACTATTGTTTTTTAGGGGGAAATATAGTATAATAATATATTGGAAATGTTTGGAGAGATTTTATGCGGGAAGAATATAAACACATTCTTATAGGTCAGGAAGATCATAAAAAAGTTTATATTGAATATGGTGAATATTTAAAAATTCTAAAGTTCTCAAAAGCTGGAGCGTCTGACGGTTGCAGGGGCGTTCTGCTCGGATACAAAAATAACGACGGAATATATATTTTAAAAGCGCTTGAGGCTTTATATGTCGGGTCCGAAGGTATTGAATCACCGGCCTTTTCGCCTGAGGCATGGGGCAGAATTACTGCTGAAATTAAAGAGAATTTTTCCGAGCTTACAATACTCGGGCAGTTTTCTTCTCACAAGTCCACAAATCCTGACCGAATGGATTTTATAATGCAGGAGAAATATTTCGGCAAGGAAAGCAATTTGCTTTTTATTTTCGACCCTGCGGACAATATGGAAAGAATGTATG
>JBAYOS010000175.1:0-2899 GCA_041678125.1 Monoglobales bacterium | reverse complement strand
GAACCGAATTCGGTGAATTCCTGAATTGCGGTAAGCCTTTTTAGGGCAGTTTCGGACAGTACTTTATCCTTTCTATGGGTTAAATATGCATAAGCGACCCTGTTTGACCTTCCAACTCTGCCGCGCAGCTGATATAGCTGGGCAAGTCCCATATTATCGGCATTTTCGATTATAATAGTATTTATATTTGGAATATCAAGACCTGTCTCGACTATGGTTGTGCAGACAAGAATGTCAATTTCGCCGCTGATGGTCTGCATCATAACAGATTCAAGCTCGCGCTCGCTCATTTGCCCGTGGCCTACTGCAATTCTTGCATTTGGTGCCATTTCCTGCAGGGTATTTGCGATTTTATATATCCCTTCAACTCTGTTATATACATAATATACCTGGCCGTTTCTGCCAAGCTCTTTCAAAATTGCATCCCGAATAACCTGTTTATCATATTCTAAAACGTAGGTCTGAACGGGGTATCTGTCCTCGGGCGGCTGAGCAATAACGCTCATGTCCCTGATTCCGGTAAGCGACATATGAAGAGTGCGGGGGATAGGTGTAGCCGTAAGGGTCAGCACATCCACGTCCTGCTTCAGTTCTTTGATAAGCTCTTTATGCTTAACACCGAAACGCTGTTCTTCATCTATAATCAGCAGTCCCAAATCTTTGAAACTGATATCCTTCTGAAGAAGCCGGTGAGTTCCTATCACAACGTCCACCTGCCCTTTTGCAAGTTTTTCTGCGGTGGTGGCAAGCTGCTTCGGTGTTCTGAACCTGGACATCATTTCAACCGTGACAGGAAAGTCCTTCATTCGCTGGACAAAGGTGTTATAATGCTGTTGGGCAAGAATTGTTGTGGGAACAAGGTAGGCAACCTGTTTGTTGTCCATGAGCGCTTTAAATGCCGCACGGAGAGCAATTTCTGTTTTGCCGAAACCAACGTCGCCGCATAAAAGTCTGTCCATAGGAACATCCTTTTCCATGTCCTTTTTGACTTCCTCAATACATTTAAGCTGGTCGGGTGTTTCCTCATAGGGAAAATTATCTTCAAACTGTTTCTGCCAGTCGTTGTCGGGCGAAAAGGCAAAGCCTTTTTTGACCGAACGGGCGCTGTAAAGCTTAACAAGGCGGTCTGCAATATCTTCAAGAGATTTTTTGACCCGGCTTTTAACCTTGGTAAATTCCGCGCCGCCCATTTTATTCAGTTTAACTTCTTTGTCCTCGCCGCTCATATATTTATTGACCGCGTCAAGTGAGGTGGCGGGGACGTAGAGCACATCGTCGCCCTTATATCTGATTTTTAAATAATCCTTGGTGCAGCCGTCAACAACAATTCGCTCTATTCCGAGATACTGCCCGATACCGTGAACCTGGTGAACAACGTAATCACCCTCTGATAAATCGGCAAAGGATTTAATCTTGACGCCCGGCATAGATGATATTTTTTTGCGGTGCTTGGGAGTTCCGAAAACCTCGGCAGAGGAGATAACGGCAACGCCTATAAGGGGATATTCAAACCCTTTTGAAATGTTGCCCTCAAGAACAACAATTTCACCGCTTTTTGCAAAATCCGTTCCTTTTACTGCAATTATATTATTATCGGAGAGCGTTTTCAAAAAAGCTTCCGCACGCTGCCTGCTGCCTGCAAGAATTGTAATGGCATATTCTTTTTTCTTCCACGCTTTAATATCGCTCAAAATAAGCTCAAGCCTGCCTCCGTAGGAAGGGATACTTCTTGATGAAATGTTAAATGAATGTGTCTTTTTGAAAAGTCCGCTTTCCGAGGTTATATTATCAATCGCACAAACTGCACTATTTACTCTCGAAAGTGTTTTCTTTAATGATGCAGTATATTCTCCTTGGAGAATCGGCAGAGAATCATTTTCGGCAAATGTGCAGAGCATTGAACTAAGCTCTTCGTTATAAATCTCCTCTGCTGAGGCAAGGCCTGAAGGATAGTCCAAAAATACAACGCTGTCCCTGTCAATATAGTCAAAAACGGTTGAAATTTCAGGGTAAATTAAAGGAATATATCTTTCGAGTGCAGGGAAGTATTTTTTCTCTTTTATAGAAGTTAAATCGGATTTTATCCAGTCGGTTACGGGATAGGACGAAAGCTTATCCGACAGCCCGTCAAAATCTTGTACAATAAGCTCTCTGCAGCAGGGGATAGTGCAGGACACTATCTGCTGCTCGGAAAGCTGAGTATCCGGGCTGAAAAGCCTTATTGTGTCAAGTTCGTCGCCGAAAAGTTCAAGTCTTAATGGCAGACTGCTTGAAGGCGGGAAAATATCAATAATTCCGCCTCTAATGCTGAATTGACCAACGCCTTCAACCGCCTCACAGCGGGAGTAACCCATTCCCACAAGTTTTCGCGCAAGGTCTTTTGTGTCAATAATGTCGCAGGGTCTTAAAAACAAAAGCTCCTTGTCATAATATGAGCGTGGAAGTGTGTACTGAACTGCCGAACGGGCAGTTGCAATTACAATAATATCCTCGCCCGAGGCAAGCCTTGTGAGTATATCCATTCGTATATGGGAAAGCTTCATTTCGGCTGTTTCTATGTTATGGAAGATATATTCTCTGTCAGGGAAAATAAAAATTCTGTCCGCATCTGTATAAAATGAAAGGTCCTCTTTAATAACCCTTGCTTCATACATATTTTCAACAACAATCAGCCCTTTTTTTGCAGAACTGTTTAAAAATGCGTATAGAAAATCGGCGCGTGCAGAAGATGTTACCCCTGTTACAAGAATTCTCGAAGCGGGGGATGCTGCCGCGCTGATTATTTCATTAAATTCTTTGAGCTTTTCTAAATGGTGCATAAATCCTCCATCAGTTAAGCTTGTTCATTGCACTTGAAATACCTTCTGTAATTATAAGTTCGGCTGCTTTTGCCGCATTT
>JBAYOS010000174.1:0-2951 GCA_041678125.1 Monoglobales bacterium | reverse complement strand
TTCTGACCATTCCTCACGATTCATATATTCGTAAGAGGAGTCAAAGCCCGACTCAATAAAGTGACCTTCATGGTAACCATATGCATCATTTTTTACTTCCATCATACCAATCATCTGACGTTTAAATGCACTGTGCAGATATTCGTACTGAGGATCACAACCAAGTTCGTTATATAGTCTTAAATTGTTCAGAGGATGGAAAAATCCCTGGTTTGTAACACCCTGACCCGGATAGTCCATCATTTTATTCCCGATAGCAACCACACCCTGGAAAAGAATATCTCTTGTGTCTGCATCAAGGAAATTTTTAATAGCAATATAGCTCTCTATGTAAGCATCGTATGCGAACATGGAAACCATTGAAGAATAAGAAGTATAGAAGTTTTTATCTCTATCCTCATAGTCCTCGCCCATTTCTGTAATGAAATGAAGCATGTTAAGTGCTGTTCTGTATATTAAAGCTCTGTTTCCATACGCATAGTTGATTTCAAGTGGTATGCTTACTGCTGCAGCGCCACCTCTCCAACCACCGGACGAACTAATAAAATAACAAGATTCAAAAGTATCAGTCGGGAGTGCTGCACTACCTGTATATTGAGCGGTGCTCATAAAAGTTCCGAGCAGCGGACTGTCAGGGTCAAGTACCTGTCTTGCAGCTGCAGCACCTACGCCGGAAATAACTCCGTAAGCACCGAAAAACTGTGCTTCTGCAATAGGATTCTGTAAATCTCTCGGAAGTTCCGCCGGTCTGTCGATAACAACATCAAGATTTTCATTTTTAACGATTTCTACCGCTCTTTTTCTTGCTCTTTTTTGGAGAGGACCCTGGGTTATTACACCCTCCTCTTCAGACCAACCGCCTTTTAGGTCAAGCGCCATTTCGGGAGTTGGAGATATAAGTCCGGGGAAACCGTCAGTTACAACCTGACCGCTGAAATTAGGATCGAATTTCAGTTGATATACTGTCTCCGGGCGAGCTTTTTCAGTATAAAGGTCATGTTTTGTACGTGGTCTTGAAACCGCGGTGCTTGTTGCAACAACATTACCGTCAAGATCAATAAGACTTACCGGCTGTGCAGTTGAAACGCCAACATATACATATTTAACTTTTCTATGTGTATAGACATAGCCGGCTTTCGGCATGGTGTTTGAACCGCCCAGGAATTTCTCTGCGCGGATACCCCAGGAGATGGGATTATTGATACCAATCTGGAAATAGTCATCATTTTCACCATTCATGACCTGCATTGTATAAATGCCCGGTTTTTCAATGTTTACTTTGATAACCTTTTTCTCAGTACCCGATTTCATATGAGAAAAGTCATAAATTGCTATCATATTGCCGTCCGGGTCAATAACCTTGCAAAGTGCGGAAGCTTCCCAAGGACCCGGAGAAAGTGTTCTTCCCGACATGGTTCTTGAGAAAAAGATTTCTCCGGGACCTTTTTCAAATCTCGCAAGAACAGCAAAACCTGATACACCACGGTCTGTGTAAGTTCTACCGTCATTGATAACGGAGAAGTTCTTCTCTTCGCCTTCTTTGGCGTCACGAACAGTAAAATCAAGCTTATCAAGTTTTCTCATTTCAGAGATTCTTTGAGAAATTGTTGCACATTCAGCTCTTGTAAGCTTACCTTGAGCGCTGAATTTCTTTGCAGCGCTACCTTGCATAAGACCGCCTTTGATTGCATTAAAGACAGACTGTCTTGCCCATTCGTCAATCTGCTCAAAGTCGGTAAATCTTCCTTCTTCAATTTCGGATGTTGTAGTTTTTCCGTTGATTATAAAAGAAGCTCTGTCAAGTATTGCTGCAGCTTCCTGTCTTGTAAGAGTGTCGTTTGGTTTGAAATTTTTTCCGTCACCTTTAATAAGACCGGATTTATAAGCAGAATAGATTTCCTGATAGTATGGTGTTGTTTTAGAAACATCATCAAATGGAGGAACATAATCTAAAACTGCTGTTTTAAGTGTTCTTACAAGAAGTGCAGAAAATTCTGCTCTTGTAATGGGCTGGTCAGGTTTAAAATCTCCCTCGTCAGTCCAGAATCCGTTTTCAATTACAAAGTCAATGGCATTCCGGGCCCAATGTCCCTGATAGTCATTTGATGCACTAACGTTCATGCACATCACTGACACAACCATTACGAATGCAAGAACAACAGATAGAATGCGGTTAGTCTTTCTTTTCATTTCTTGATTTCCTTTCTACGTATATCATAAATTATTTTTTATATATAAAATGCCTAATAAGCATTAGACCGGTCGTGACATTCTTACCACACATTCAGCGCCGATTTCGTTCGCCATCGGCTCACCTTTTTCAAATGCTTTAATATCTTTTGCAAAAGAACAAACTATATATTCTCTCATGTCAATTGTCGGTCCGCCCAAATGAGGGAATAAAATTGCATTTTTCAATGAACGCAGTTTATGATTAACCGGTAGAGGCTCCTCGCTGAACACATCAAGTGCCGCCCAGAATCTGCCCTCAGCCAAAAGTTCTGTCATCGCATCCTCGTCTACCACTCCACCCCTTGCAGTATTAACAAGCAGTGCATCAGGTTTGAGCATGCTCATAAGCTCACGTGTGATTGAGCCTTTTGTTTTTTCATTTAAACCCATATGTAACGAAACTATATCGCAAGTGGAAAATATTTCTTCTTTTGAAGCCTTTTTTGCACCTAACTCTGCCGCCTCTTCATCTGTCATATGTCCTGAGTTGATAAGAATTTCCATATCAAACGGCTTTAGCATTTCAACAAAATTCTTCGCTATTTCTCCAAATCCTACTATTCCGATTTTTTTACCGAAAAGGCCTCTGTTGCTCCAATTTTCATTCCAGCCGCCCGCTCTTATCTGGTTCATATATCTTTCAAGCTCGCGCATAGCGCAGAGCGTATATGCAAGGCAGCCTTCCGCAACAGATTTTGCAAACAGATAATTGCCCGTTA
>JBAYOS010000173.1:0-2963 GCA_041678125.1 Monoglobales bacterium | reverse complement strand
TGACGAGGCGATTTTGCGCAGCCGTACTTTTGTTGAAGAAGAAAAAAGGTCGCGTGACGAGGATTGTAATTTAATGCAAACGGAGGTTGATGCTAATGGCTAATATGGCCCCTAAAACGACACCGATGCCTCAGCAGGACCCTGTTGAGCGCAGCAAAAACTTTATGGAAGTAAATCTCGGATATACTTATGAAATGGCAGTTGAGGAGGCGACCCGCTGTTTGCAGTGCAAGCATGCGCCTTGCGTCAAGGGCTGTCCTGTTAATATAAAAATCCCGAATTTTATTAAAGAAATAGTTGACGGAAATATAGAAGAAGCATTTAAAATTATTACCGAAACAAATTCACTACCGGCAGTCTGCGGCAGAGTTTGTCCGCAGGAAAACCAGTGTGAAGGTCTGTGCGTGCGCGGAATAAAGCATGAGCCTGTCGGAATCGGCAGACTTGAAAGATTTACTGCCGACTGGGCACGCGAGCATGGATTAAGTTCCGCTAAAAAAGTAGAGAAAAACGGTATAAAAACAGCGGTAATCGGTGCAGGTCCCGCAGGGCTTTCATGTGCCGGCGACCTCGCTAAGCTTGGTTATGATGTAACGATTTTCGAAGCGTTTCATACGCCCGGCGGGGTTTTAATGTATGGAATTCCGCAGTTCAGGCTTCCAAAGGAAATTGTAACTAAGGAAATCGAATCACTTAAAGAAATGGGCGTTAAAATCGAGCTAAACTCGGTTGTCGGCAGACTTCTGTCGGTGGATGAACTTTTGGAAGACGGCTATAAAGCGGTTTTCATCGGTACAGGTGCGGGGCTTCCGCAGTTTCTCGGTATTCCGGGCGAAAACTATAACGGAGTTTACAGCGCAAACGAATTTTTAACGCGAATTAACCTTATGAAATCATATAAGTTCCCCGAGTTTGACACTCCTGTTAAAATAGGGAATAGTGTGGCAGTTGTAGGCGGCGGCAACGTTGCAATGGACGCGGCCCGTTCGGCAAAACGGTTGGGCGCGGAACACGTCTATATTGTTTACAGACGAAGCGAAGAAGAAATGCCTGCAAGAAAAGAAGAGGTTGAACACGCTAAGGAGGAGGGCATTGAATTCCGTATGCTTTCAAATCCCACCGAGGTTATCGGCGATGAAAACGGAAAAATTACAGGTCTGAAATGCTTGAAAATGGAACTTGGCGAACCCGACAAATCGGGCAGACGCCGCCCTGTTGAAATTGAAAATTCGGACTTTGTGATTCCTGTGGACAATGTAATTGTTGCGATAGGTCAAAGACCCAATAAACTTATTAGAGAGACCGTGCCCGGTCTTGAAACTCATAATTGGGGCGGAATTATAGTCGACGAAAGTACAGGACTTACCTCAAGAGGAGGCGTATTTGCAGGCGGCGACGCTGTAACCGGTGCTGCAACTGTTATACTTGCAATGGGAGCAGGCAAAGTCGCGGCGAGCGCAATGCACGAATATATTCAGTCGTTAAAGGACTAATAAAAACGGTGTAATACGAAAAGTATTGCACCGTTTATTTATATAGATTTTTTGTTTCTTCGTTTACATACTTGCCAAGAAAAAACAGCGTAACAATATTCGGAATTGCCATAAGACCGTTTAACGAATCAGAGATTTGCCAGACAATTTCAAGCGACATCACAGAACCGATATAGATTGCACAGGTGTATATTATTTTATATATAAAAAGAGCGGTTTTGCTTTGGTTAAATATGTATAAGACGGCTTTTTCGCCGTAAAGTCCCCAGCCGAGAATTGTTGCAACCGCAAAGAAAATCATTGATATTGAAACAAACATACTGCCGGCAGGGCCGAAAACAGTTTCAAATGAGGCGTTGGTAAGTTCCATTCCGCTTAAGTTTGCAAAATTCTGATTGCCCTTATTTGCGGTCAGGATAACAAGTGCGGTCAAACTGCACATAACTATTGTATCGAAAAAAACCTCAAAAATCCCCCAAAGTCCCTGCTCGGCAGGGGATTTTACATCTGCAGATGCGTGCGCAACAGGGGATGAGCCAAGTCCTGCCTCGTTTGTGAACACGCCGCGCGCAATCCCGAATTTCACAGCCTTTGAAACTCCGAAACCGCTTATACCGCCGAAAAAACATGGTTCAGAAAAAGCGTCGCCTAAAATATTCTCAACTGCAGAGGGAATATATTTAAAGTTTATTATTAAAAAAATAACAGTCCCTAACATATAAAAAAGAGCCATGACGGGGACTATTATTTCTGTTGCAGACAAGATACTTTTTGCCCCTCCGATAATTACAAAAAAACAGATTGCCGTCAAAAACATTCCGCTGACAGAGCTTTTTATCCCAAAACTGTCTGTAAGTGCGGCTGAAACAGAGTTTGACTGCACCATGTTTCCGATTCCGAAGGCCGACAGAGCTAAAAGGATTGCGAAAAAAATGCCGAGTCCTCTTATACCAAGTCCTTTTTCCATATAGTACATTGGTCCGCCAGAAAACTCGCCTTTGCAATTTTTAACCCTGAATTTTACAGCAAGTAAAACTTCGGTATACTTTGTCATCATTCCAAAAAAAGCACTGACAATCATCCAGAAAACTGCTCCCGGACCGCCAAGCGCAATAGATGTTGCAACACCTGCAATATTTCCCGTTCCCGTTGTTCCTGCAAGTGCGGCGGAAACCGCTTTAAATGACGACTCTTTATTTTCACCCTTTGAGAAAATGGTTTTGGTAATACTGTCCTTAAAATGCCTGACCTGAAAAAGGTTAGTTTTTAAGGTAAAATAAACACCGCAGCTTAATATCAGCACAACGGTTGCAGGTCCCCAAATAATATTATTTATGACTTCAAAAAAATTCGACATAGTATGCTCCATAATCTTTTATACATTGTTATGAAGGCTATGCCGAATTTATTACATTAAAAGAATTTCGGATTTCTGCGATTTAAGTTGCTGACTGCTTCGTTAATTCGTTT
>JBAYOS010000172.1:0-2964 GCA_041678125.1 Monoglobales bacterium | reverse complement strand
TTTCCCGAAGTATTTGAAATATCATAGGCTTCAATTCTCGTAACGGGAGTTTCAAGACCCAACTCCCGCCTGAAGGCCTCCATTATCTCCTGCCTCTGACGGTTAATTTTAAGCTTCTGCTCTCCATGCTGTTTAAAAGCCTCGACCGCGTTTATTAGTGCCATATTCATTATATCTTTTGAACTGCCTCTTTCAGGGACTCTCAACGTGACCTTTACGCCCTGTTTTTCAGACAGCCAGCTTTCAATCAGCTCATGATTTTCGGGCAGAATATTTGTCAGCACCGTCTGCGGGACAAACTCGCTTTCAATATAATATTGCATTATAAAGCTTTCAAGTACGTCCTTGGGCTCCTCTCCCAGAAAAATATCGACCCACATTTGATTTCTGCCCAGCATTTTACCGTTTCTTATATTGAAAATCTGTATATTTGCAATTTCTCCGTCAGTTTTTATTGCGAGAACATCTTTGTCACCGCTGCCTGTAACGGTGATATTTTGCTTTTCATTAAGCTCTTTGATTCTGTTTATTTTATCTCTGAGGTCTGCCGCCTTTTCAAACTCAAGCCTGTCCGATGCCTCTGACATGGAAGCACGCAGTCTTTTAATAATATCGCTTGATTTCCCCTCAAGAAAATCACAAACCTCATCTATTATTTCATTATACTCAGCCTCGGAAAGCTTGCCCGTACAGGGGGCAACGCATTTCCCGATATGATAGTTAAGGCAAGGTCTTTCTTTACCTATATCCTTAGGGAAATTTCTTTTGCAATCGGGCAGTTTGAAGGTTTTATAAATAACGTCCATTGTCTGCCTTGCAACCCCCGCAGTGAACGGGCCGAAATATTTCGCTCCGTCCTTTATTTCCCGTCGCGCAAGGAGCATTCTCGGAAACGGGTCGCGCACTGTTATCTTGATATACGGATATTGTTTATTGTCTTTAAGAAGAATATTGTAGTGCGGACTGTGCTTTTTAATAAGGTTACATTCCAGAACAAGCGCTTCGGTTTCTGTCGCCGTGACAATATATTCAAAATCTGCAATGTTTGCTACCATTGCGCCGACCTTGCCCGAATGACCGCCCTTTTTAAAATACTGACCCAGCCTGTTTTTCAGAGCCTTTGATTTGCCGACATATATTACTTCGCCGTCCGCCGACTTCATTATATATACGCCCGGCAAAAGAGGGACATTTTTAAGCTTTTCTTCAATAGTCACGGTGCTTCTTCCCTTCTAAAAAAATAGCCGCCTTTTCAACAGCTTGACGGAACCTTTTTATATAACAAAAAAATTCCGCAATACTGTCGCATTTCGGAATTTTTGCTAACTATTAACCGGAAAAATTTAAATCGGGACCGATTTAAATTCCGAAATTTTCTCGACCTGTCTTAGTCGTCAAGATTGGATTTGATAAGCTCTGTCAGACAGTCAACGGCCTCTTTCTCGTCTGAACCATTTGCTGCAACGATAATCGATTCACCTTGAGTAACACCAAGTGATAATACGCCAAGCAGACTTTTCGCATTGACTTTACGCTCGTCCTTTTCAATCCAAATGGAAGATTCGAAAGTATTTGCCCTCTGAATAAAAAATGTTGCCGGCCTTGAATGCAATCCAACCTGATTGGTTACTGTAATTTCTCTTGAATACATTAGATAAACGCTCCTTCTTGCCGCATTGATACAATAGCTCGATATTACTTATTTAATTTAATTATATATAATTTTTGTCGGTTAGTCAACCGATATTTGTTTTTTTATGTATTTTAGCCAAATTGAGCCCTTGTAAAGTATAAAACTTTATTTATTTAAACAATGTTTTCCTATTTTATCGACAATTTTATCAGAAACGGAAAAGTTCAGTACATTTTCAGCTGCTTCAAAAAACATATTGGAATTCACTTCGCATACTAAAAAGTCATCGTCCCCCATAATCAGATCCACACCTGCGAAAAACGCCCCTGTCGCTTCAGCCGCCGCCAGCGCGAGTTTTTTCTGACTATCGGTAAGCGATATCGCATCTACGGTGCCGCCTCTTGCCGCATTTGCTCTGAAATCCGTTTGGTTGCTCCTTTTTATTCCGCCGATTACCTCGCCGCCTGAGGTTATAACTCTGATGTCCCAACCTGCACCCTTATGCAAAAACTCCTGAATAACAAAGGGGATTTGCCCTATTTCCCGAATCTTCTTTAACAGCTCATTTTCATTTTCCGCAAGATAAACCTGCATTCCGAGCGAGCCGAAGCATTCTTTTATTACAACAGGATACCCGATAACTTCGGCAGCCCTTCTGCACCACTCTTCAGATTGCGGCTTTTTATATGTTTTCGGCGCAATAATGGTTTTGGGGATTGGCAGCCCCTTCTTATATAATGTAAGATAGGTCAGCGCCTTATCATCACAAAGCCTGATACACTCGGCTCTGTTATAAAGCCTAAATCCCCTCGTTTCAAGGAGCGAAGCACAATTTACATCTTTATCTAAAAATACGATTACCTCGGGGTGTTGTTCCTCCTGACCGATATCAAAAAGTGCCGATACAAATTCAGATGACGGCATGGCTTTAGCTTTTATTCCCAGCCTTAAAAAACTGTTCACAAAGCTTTCATATTGATTTTTAAACGGACCAAAGTCAAGTTCACCGTTATATAAGACCAGCGCATCATCCATACTGTTCACCCTCAAACTCCACCTATGTTTTCAAGATACTTTTCGATACAGTGAGCCGCGATGGCTCCGTCTGCGGCGGCGGTAACAATCTGCCTCAGCTCTTTTTCACGAATGTCACCCACCGCATACACCCCTTTGACCGAGGTCTGCATTTTATCGTCTGTTATAATATATCCGCCTTGGGTTTTCTTAAGTCCCTCCGTTATAGTTCCACCGCTCGGCTCAGTTCCGACAGCGATAAAAACTCCCTCTGCCTTTATCTCTTTTACGCTACCGTCCTTGCCTTTGAGCAGGAC
>JBAYOS010000171.1:0-2973 GCA_041678125.1 Monoglobales bacterium | reverse complement strand
GTGAATAATTTTCTTTAAGGAGTTTTCATAATGTCTACAAAAATATTGATAGGTGCCCAGTGGGGCGATGAGGGCAAAGGCAAGATTACCGATATTATTGCGGCTGACTCTCAGGTTGTTGTCAGAAGTCAGGGCGGCAATAATGCCGGACACACAGTTGAGGCTGACGGAGTTCAGTATAAGCTCCATCTTATACCCTCCGGTATTTTAAATCCCGAAACACTATGTATAATAGGTAACGGAACGGTTGTTGACCCTAAGGTTATTTTGGAAGAAATTGATATGCTTCACAGCAAAGGAATTTCTACCGACAATCTTAAAATTGACTGCCGTGCGCACGTTATAATGCCTTATCATATTGAGCTTGACGGACTTTCTGAAGTTGCCAGAGGCAAAAGTGACATCGGTACAACAAAAAGAGGTATCGGTCCTTGCTATATGGATAAAGCCGAAAGAACGGGAATCAGAATTTACGACCTTGTTCATGAAAAATATTTCAGAGAAAAGGCAAACACCAATATTGATTTTAAAAACAGAATTATTACTGAGATTTACGGTGGTAATCCAATAGATAAAGAAGCAGTAATTGAAGAATATCTGGGCTATGCAAAACGACTTGAAAAATATGTTGACGATACGACAATCCTTCTTTACAATGCAATAAAAGAGGGTAAAAAGGTTTTGTTTGAGGGCGCTCAGGGAACACTTTTGGACCTTGACCTCGGTACATATCCGTACGTTACATCATCTCACCCGGTTACAAGCGGCGCCTGCATCGGCAGCGGCATAGGACCCACCTTGATAGACAGCTGTATCGGTGTTGCAAAGGCTTATACTACCCGCGTCGGCAAGGGGCCTTTCCCGACAGAGCTTTTTGATGAGACGGGCGAGATAATCCGTCAGCGCGGTGGTGAGTATGGAACTACGACAGGCAGACCCAGACGTTGCGGCTGGCTGGACCTTGTGATTTTAAAATACAGCGTCAGAACCAGCGGACTTACAGAACTTGTTATAAACAAAATTGACACTCTTTCCGACATTGGTGATCTTAAAATTTGCGAGGCTTACGAGAAAAACGGTAAAACCATCACCGAATTTCCCGCTACAATAGAAGAACTTGAAGGCTGCATCCCAATTTATAAAACCATGCCCGGTTGGGAAGGCGATATAAGCAAAGTAAAAAGCTTCGACGAGCTTCCGGTAAATGCTAAGAATTATATTCTTAAAATTGAAGAATTAACCGGTGTTAAGGTTTCTATGATTGGTGTCGGACCGAATAGAACTCAAAACATAATGAGGTAAACATTTGATGAGCAGAAAACGCAGCATTGTTATTGCAACTTTGATAACATTTGTTATAACATCACTGATGATTTTCGGAGTTGTACGGTTGTATGACTCCGGTCTGCTTTCTTTTATGGGAATTGCCACACCTGACAGTGGCATTTCTGCTATAAAAAGAGCTGAGCAGATTATAGACAGCAAGTTCTACGGTGAGGTTGACAAAAATAAGCTTTACGAGGGCGCACTTAAGGGTATGCTCGAATCACTCGGAGACGAATATACATGGTATGTTGATGAGGAATCCTATAAGGATTTGTCACTTAATCTGACCGGTGAATATACGGGAATTGGTGTCAACGTAAGCATTGATTCGGCAGACAATCTTATTACCATAATTTCGCCTATTGAAGACACTCCTGCCTTCAAGGCAGGGCTCAAGGCAGGGGATAAAATCATTTCAATCGACTCGGTTGCTGTTTCTCTTGAAAATTATCAGCAGGCGATTAACATGATGAGAGGCAGCGACAAACAGGCAGGACAGGAAGTTGTTCTTTCTGTAAAACGTGCCGAAACAGGCAAAATTGAAGAAATCAGACTTAAAAGAGAGCATATAATTTTAAAAACGGTCAAATCAAAGCTCTTGCCGCAGAATATTGGTTATATCAGAATCACAAGTTTTGACGAAAACACCGATAATGAATTTGCCAGGGCTTTAAACGAAATGAATGTAATCAATCTCGACGGTCTTGTTGTTGACCTCAGGAACAACGGCGGCGGAACATTAAAATCAATGCAGAATATTTCCGATATGCTTTTGCCTGAGGGAGTAATAACATACTTTGAGTATAAAGACGGAAACAAGCAATATTTCCGCTCTTCCAAAGAATTTATAGATATTCCTTTATCGGTTATTATTAACGGTTCCTCGGCAAGTGCATCAGAGGCTTTTGCAGGAGCGATAAGAGACCATTCAAGAGGTGTTCTTGTGGGCGAAAAGTCTTTTGGTAAAGGTATCGTGCAGACGGTTTATCCGTTTAGTAAAACAGAAAAAGGAAATACTGCGATTTATATTACAACTGCCAGATATTTCACTCCGAAGGGTGAATGTATCCACAAAAAAGGTATTAACCCTGATATTGAGGTTGCTTTACCTGACGAATATAAATATGCAAGCTTAGATGAGCTGACAATGGAGCAGGACACCCAGCTTAAAACGGCTTGGGAAAAGCTCCTGAAATAATCGTTTATTTAGAAAGGCATTGGTATACCGATTATGTACAAAATAGTTAGAAAAATTATTTTAAATGATACTGTAACGAGAATGGATATACTTGCGCCGGGTATTGCCAAAAAAGCAAAACCCGGGCAGTTTATTATCATCAGAGCAAACGAACATGGCGAAAGAATTCCTCTTACGATTGCCGACACAGATAAAGAAGCAGGCACTGTTACTATTATCTTCCAGATTGTCGGCAAAACGACCTCCGTTTTAAATAGGTTTAACGAAGGTGAAAGTGTGCTTGACTTTGTCGGTCCGCTCGGCACGCCTTCGCATCTTGAAGGATATAAGAAAGCGGCAGTAGTGGGAGGAGGACTCGGAACAGCCATTTCTTATCCGCAGACAAAGGCTCTTCATAAAATGGGAGCTGAAGTTCACGCTATTTCTGGCTTTAGAAATAAAGATTTAAT
>JBAYOS010000170.1:0-3153 GCA_041678125.1 Monoglobales bacterium | reverse complement strand
TAATCACAGGTTCCCGCATTTTATTCAGCGTTTTTCTGCTCTTTTTTCCGGCATTTTCTCCGTGGTTTTATACTTTGTATATTATTTGCGGTCTCACAGATATGGTTGACGGCACTGTTGCAAGAAGGACAAGCACGGTCAGCGAGTTCGGCTCAAGGCTGGACACGGTCGCTGATTTCATATTTGTGGTGGTGTGTTTAATAAAAATAATCCCCGCAATTGATATACCTGTCCGGATTATATTATGGATTATTCTTATTGCAATAGTTAAAATTATCAATGTGATTTCAGGATTTGTATGTAACGGGAGGTTTGCGGCGGTACACTCCGTTATGAACAAGGTTACGGGGTTGTTGCTTTTTCTGTTTCCGCTGACATTTCCATTTGTTGAGATGAAATACAGTGCGATTATTCTCTGCGCGGTGGCAACGTTTGCAGCTGTTCAGGAAGGACATTTTATAAGGACGGGAAGTATAAAATGAAAAAAGTCAAAATTACTGTTATGAAAATCGCTTGCTATACCGATTTGATTGAAAAGTATGAAAATCCCATAGAGCACGCCTGCGACATGAAGGTCGGACAAGTGTTTACAGCTAACGGATGGCAGAAACCCGAGAATTTTTGCGATAGCGCGTGGAACAGCATTTCTGCGTTTGTCATGACGCTTTCCCACGGCGGCGAGGATTTCTATAACGGGTGGATGAAAAACAAAAAGTCTGCCATGATTTCATGTAATGACGGCTTCCGACCCGTCAGCTTTTTTTTGGAAACCTTGGACGAGGAAGCGGAATAATAAAACAGGGTTGATTTTGCATAAATTATATTTTGTTGGAGGATGAAAATGGAGATAATAACGGAGAGATTGATTCTGCGTCCGTGGGAGGAATCGGATGCAGAGAGTTTATATAATTATGCAAAAGACCCTTCTGTCGGTCCTGCCGCCGGTTGGTCTGTGCATACCAGCGTTGAAAAAAGCAGAGAAATTATAAGAGATATTTTATCGGCAGATGAAACTTATGCAGTCTGCCTTAAAACAGATAATAAGGCAATCGGAAGTATCGGTCTTATGATAGGGAACACAAGCAACCTTGATTTGCCAAACGACGAGGCTGAAATAGGCTATTGGGTGGGAGTTCCCTTTTGGGGACAGGGATTGATACCCGAGGCAGTTAATGCTATGCTGAAACGGGGATTTGAAGATTTAAACCTTAATATAATCTGGTGCGGTCATTTTGACGGCAATACAAAATCGAAGCGTGTCCAGGAAAAGTGCGGGTTTAAATACCATCATACAAACAAGGGGAATCTCTGGGTACTGCTAAATGAAATCAAAACTGAACATATTTCACAAATAACAAAGGAAGAATGGGAAGCAAAGCTGAGAGATAAATAAAAAAAATGGCACTCTATGAAAATTCATAGAGTGCCGTTGCACTTTTAATTGCGGTTTTAGTGCATAAGATAATTGTAAAGCATTTGTGCGGCTTCCGCTCTGGTAAGACTGTCCTGAGCTCTTAAATATCCTCCGTCGCCGCAGATGACCTTCAGTCCCGAGAGAATTGCCGCATAACCTATGCGGTCCTTCGAAAGTCCTTCTTTATCAGCAAAATCTATCTTAAATATATTCGAAAGTTTTGCCACCCTTTCAAGACCCGTCATTCTTATCATGTAAACAAACGAGTTCTCGCGGGTTACAGATGAAGATTCGTTTCTTTCATCTTTTGTTATAATAGCGCTGTTATAAAGGTTATCATAGAGCGTATCAATATCATAGTAAAGGTAATCTGTATAGTATAAGCCTGCCGCAAAAAGTCTGAATAAATCTTCCTGAGTTATCTGGCTGTCAGGATTAAACTGATCTCCTGCAAGCGCAATGCCGGACTCGGCAAGCTTTTTAACGGCTTCTTCACTCCAGTGACCGCTGATGTCACTGTAATTGCCGCTGTTTCTCGGCTGTTGATACCCTACTTCAGGCAGCAGTTCGCCCGTAATAGCGTCAATTCTTAAGTAACTGCGGTAATCGAGGGAATAGCAAAGCTTATATTTTCCGTCGCTGAGAACATACATTTTTGTAAGTGGTGCTTCCTTTAAGATTCTATCATACGCTTTGCCCTCTGATATTGCACCTTTGGGGTCCTTGAAGTCCACGTTCTTTTCAAAATTCTGATTGAAGCTGATGAGCGTGTCATTCAAAGCGTCGTACGTTACATAGATTCCGTTGTTAATATAAGGAACGTTATTTACAAGTCTTGTATACTGCACATTATAATTATTTCTTGAGGAATTGGATTCCAACTTTACCGATTGCTTAAGCTCTTCGCCTGCGTAGGTTTCAAGGAAATTTTTTATTGCTGCTTCCGCAGACGCCTTCTGACTGTCGGTAAGCTCATCCTTTGAATAATTATCAGTGTAGTTGTAGACGGATATCAATTTGCCTGTCTTTGCATCTACTGATGCGCTGAAGCTGCGGTAATTATTTTCATCATTATTGAAAAGTCCGATATACAATACATATCCGTTGTCATTTTTTGAAATTCTGGTTTCATTTACTTTCAAACTGCTGTCAAGCTTCAACTCTTTTATGTTGCGTAATGCCTGTTCTACTTCTTCGGCGGTTTTCAGTCCGGCAACATTTTTAAGCTCAGCAATTTCAGCTTCTGTCAGAGCTGTTTCGCGGGGGCTTTCCATCATTGCCTGGTCTGCGGTGCCCTTTGCGCTATAATAATAGTTGCCCCAATAATTATCAGCCTTTACAATTTCGCCTGTGTAAGCTGAAATGAAACCTATGTTGTTGTCTTTTACTCTGTAAATCAGCTCAACCTTATTGTTGTCACGCGGCCATTCGCTTCTGAAAGGAAATATTGTATATTGCTTTTCATATATCATTTCAACGGGGAATGCGGCCTTATAGCTTGATTCGCTGTTTGAAATTTCTTTGCCCGCGTCCTCAAAAACAGCATCATAATCGTAGCCGATATGGAGGCTTGTAACATATATGTCTTTATCAACAATGGTAAGATTAGCCGTTGAATCGTTGTTTTTTACGAGTACACCGTCTTTAATGCGGTTAAATACAAAATTATAGTAAGCACCGCTTTCATAGACGGTTGATGTTAATTGGCTTTCATCCATCACAAGCTGGTCATTTTTGTT
>JBAYOS010000169.1:0-3246 GCA_041678125.1 Monoglobales bacterium | reverse complement strand
CGCTCGAGGATGTTTTCCCCGAGAAAAAACATTTTTTTGTCAGCGGCAACTGTGATTTTTTCGACACTGAGCCAAGCGATAAGGCCTTTGAAATTGAAGGATTTAAGTTCTTTATAACTCACGGGCATCCTTACGGTGTAAAAACGAGTCTTGATCGTTTAATTTCACACGCAAAGGAAAATAAAGTCGATTGCGTTTTGTTTGGGCATACACATATTCCGATATGCGAAAAAATTGATGGGATGCTTATTTTAAACCCGGGTTCTGCAAGACAGTCATTTGGAATTATTGAAATTGAAGACGGCAAAATAAACGGTTGTACTATGGATGTATATTAATCGAAAAAATAAAGCAAAATAATAAAAAATGTTTTAGGTGGTGTTGATATGACGACCATAAACTGCTCGCTCGACTGTGAGCATCAAAAAGAGGGAAAATGCACCCTTGACGATGCTGACAAACCAGGTACAATAAGTGATTTATGCGTTTACTTCTCCCCTGCCGCACAAAATAAAAAGACCGCTAAATGTTAGCGGTCTTATCTTTTTATAAATCAAGCGATGTTAAATCTTCAAATGTTTGCCTTTTAACTGCAATTCTGGGAGTTTTATCCTTTATTATAACAATAGGCGGTTTTGTAATACGGTTATAATTTGACGCCATGGAATAGTTGTACGCCCCCGTAACGAGCACAGCGAGGTTGTCTCCCCTTTTTGGCTTTGCAATTTTCACGCCCTCTCCCAACAGGTCGCCGCTTTCGCAACATCTTCCGCCAATTGTACACTCAAAATCGGGAGTTTCATCGGCTTTATTTGCAGTAACAAAGGTGTAATTTGACTGGTAAAGCGCGTATCTCGGGTTGTCTGTCATGCCACCGTCTATTGATACATAGTTTCTAAATCCTTCTATTTCCTTGACGCTGCCGACAGTATAAATTGTCATTCCCGAATCTGCGACAATGCTTCTGCCCGGTTCCATCAAAATATCAGGTATTTTGAGGTTGAGCTCAAGGAATTTTGCCTTTATAATTTTTGCAATTTCTTCAATATTTTCAGTAATTGATATAATCGGGTCGGACTCAATATATCGAATACCAAATCCGCCACCGAGGTTTATTTTCTCCGCTTCAAAACCAAACTTATCACGCATTTGTGCAGAAAAATTCAACATAATATCAGCCGCCAGAACAAAAGGGTCAATTTCAAAAATCTGTGAACCTACATGACAATGATAACCGCAAACCCGGATATTTTTCTTATCAAGCGCAAGTTTTACGATTTTTTCAGCATCACCTGTTGCTATCGCCGAGCCGAATTTTGAGTCAACACCGCCTGTACTGATTTTTTTATGAGTGTGGGGGTCAATCCCCGGGGTAAGTCTGAGAAGAATTTTCTGTTTTATTCCCCTTTTCCCCGCTTCAATATCTATGCTTTCAAGCTCTTCAACACCGTCAACAACAAAAAAACCGAGTCCCGAGTCCATTGCAAAGGCTATGTCCTCGTCTGTTTTATTATTTCCGTGAAAGTATGCCTTTTCCATTGGAAAACCCGCAGATTTGGCAGTATAAAGTTCACCGGGTGACACAATGACGCACCCCATATTTTCAGAGCCGACAATGCGGTAAATCTCCTTAAAGCTAAGCGCCTTGGATGCGAAAAGTGGCATAGATTCTCCGCCGAAGCTTTGTTTCATTGCAGTTACATATTCGCGGCAACGCTCACGAATCCTGTTTTCATCAATCAATATAAGCGGAGTACCATATTTTTTTGCCAGCTCTACCGTATCAACCCCTGCAAAATAAAGGTGTGAGTTTTCACCTATCGTAACATTTGAATGTAAAATCTCTTTTTTCATATTTTTCTCCAATTCAAGGCTTTCTTATTTCGCTCACAAGCGAGTTCATATTATACAGTCCCGGTTTTTTCCCGACAAGAAAATCCGCTGCAATAAGTGCACCGTCTGCAAAAAGTGAACGACTGTGTGCCTCGTGTTTTATCGTAATTGTTTCTGTACCGTTTGAGAAAATAATCTCGTGGATACCGACTACATCACCGCGACGGACCGCATGAATTCCTATTTCCTTTTTATCGCGTTTTTGCTGGCCGTTTCTGCCGCAAACAAATTCTGCATCATCCTTTACGCATTTTATGTCATTTGCAAGCATTAAAGCCGTTCCACTCGGTGCGTCAAGCTTTTGGTTATGGTGTGTCTCTATTATTTCAATGTCGGCATCGGGCATTAAAGTTGCCGCACAGCAAGCAAAATCGGACAGCATTGCAACGCCGAGAGACATATTCGCAGAATGGAAAACAGGAATTTTCTCCGAAGCTGATTTAATCAGCGCAAGTTCGGCTTCGTCATGCCCTGTTGTAGAAACTATAACAGCAAGATTTCGGCTTACTGCATAATCCATAAGCTCCTTTGTTGCAGAGTGATGCGAAAAGTCAATAATAATATCAGCATCTCCATTATAATCTTTTAAATTTTTAACAATTGTGCTATCACTTCCGTCTGCTCGAGGGTCAACTCCAATACAAACAGAATAATCTTTCTCGCTTTTTTCTACAATTTTTTTAAGTTCAACGCCCATTTTACCGAGCGCCCCGTTTATAATAATATTCATTTGTAACACCCTTTACTCAAGAAACTCTCTCTATACCGTATTTCTCAAGAGTATCTTTCATTTTTTCGATTGCACCTGCTTCCATACCGATAAGCGGAGCACGCATTTCTCTTGTGCAAGCACCAAGGATTGCCATTGCTTCTTTAACAGGGATAGGGTTAACATCCGAGAAAAGCGCATTTATAAGTGGCATATAGTAAAGCTGCATTTTCGCACATTCCGCGGTGTTTCCCTCAAAGAAAGCATGACACATACGGGAGGTTTCGCCGGGAACAATATTTGATAGAACAGAGATTACGCCTATGCCGCCGATTCCGAGCATGGGAGCAATCTGGTCGTCATTTCCGCTGTATAGTGCCAGCTTATCCCCGACAAGCGACATTGTTTCGGCAATTTTTGAAAAATTGCCGCCTGCTTCTTTAATAGCAACTATATTCGGGTGTTCTGCCAGTGCCGCATATGTAGCAGGCTCAATGTTCAGACCTGTTCTGGAGGGTACATTATATAATATGACCGGTTTATCGGTTGCATCTGCTATATCAGTATAAAGCTTTATAAGACCGCGCTGGGATGTTTTATTATAATAAGGAGTTGTAACAAGCAGCGCATCTGCTCCGACATTT
>JBAYOS010000168.1:0-3266 GCA_041678125.1 Monoglobales bacterium | reverse complement strand
TCCGAAATTATAAGTGTGCCGGGCACCTCATCGGTTATAAACTGCTCCTTTGTAACCTACAGCAACGAGGCGAAAAGCAAGTTTTTAAATGTCCCCGAGGAGGATATAGAGGACAATGGTGCGGTGTCCGAAATTGTTGCAAGAAAGATGGCGCAAGGGGCAAGACTTGTTACAAATTCGGAAATCGGAGTTGCCACAACAGGGATTGCAGGCCCCGACGGAGGAACAGACGAAAAGCCTGTGGGACTTGTTTATATTGCGATATCCACACCGCGCAGGGTTGTGTGCAAAAAGAGAAAATATAAAGGCAGCAGGAACAGAGTACGGAAAAAAGCTACCAAAGAAATATTAGAACTTATTTTGGAGGAGACGGAAAATTATGAAAGAGACTAAGCAGTTAAACAGCGTAACAAATGACCGTGAAAAGCAGGAAGCTATAAAAGCAATGTTCCTGCAGATGGAAAAAAAGTTCGGTAAAGGGACCGTTATGAGAATGGGCGACAAGGAAGTGCAGCATGTCGAAGTGATTTCAACAGGCTCAATCGGTATTGACACGGCTCTGGGAATCGGCGGAATCCCACGCGGCAGAATAATTGAGATTTACGGGCCCGAATCATCGGGTAAAACCACCATAGCGCTGCACATGATTGCCGAGGCGCAGAAAATGGGCGGAGAGGTAGCCTTTGTTGACGCAGAGCACGCTCTTGACCCCGAATATGCAAAAAATTTGGGCGTTGACGTTGAGAAAATGATAGTTTCCCAGCCTGACAACGGTGAACAGGCTCTTGAAATTACAGAGATGCTCACCCGGAGCGGCGCAATAGATGTAATCGTTATCGACTCCGTTGCGGCACTTGTTCCCAAAACCGAAATTGAAGGCGAAATGGGCGATTCCTCCGTTGGACTTCAGGCCCGGCTTATGTCGCAGGCACTCAGAAAGCTTACGGGTATTGTTAATAAATCCAACACTATTGTTATCTTTATAAACCAGCTCCGCGAAAAAATCGGAGTTATGTTCGGCAATCCCGAAACCACAACGGGCGGTCGTGCACTTAAATTCTATTCTTCTATCAGAATTGAAATCCGCCGCGGCGAAGCTATTAAGGTCGGAACTGAAATTGTCGGCAACAGAACAAGGGCAAAGATTGTTAAAAATAAACTTGCTCCTCCCTTTAAAGATGCGGAATTTGACATTATGTATGGTGAAGGCATCTCAAAAGCGGGCGAAATCATTGATATGGGCGTTGAGGAGGGCATTATTCAAAAGAGCGGCGCATGGTTCTCCTACAAGGATGCAAGAATTGCACAGGGCAGAGATAATGCGAAAAAATTCATGCTCGACAACCCCGAGGTAATGGACGAAATTGAGATTATAATAAGAACGAATCGCGGACTTTTGCGCAAGGATGAAAAGGCGGAGCAAGAAACAGAGGAATAACAGGTGATTTACGGTGAAACTAAACCGGCTTAAATTAAAATCGGGGAATATGTATTCGGTTATGCTTGAGGGCTGCCCCCCTATGGTGCTTGAGGATATTTCTGTATATAAACTCGGGCTTAAAGAGGGAATGGAAGTCGGCGGGGAGCTTTTTGAGGAAATTTGCACTCTCTCGGGCAGAGAAGGCGCAAAGTATGCGGCGACAAGACTTCTTACTGCAGGCAGAAAAACCAGGTCAGAGCTTAAACAAAAGCTCAGACAAAAAGGATTTTCGGCAGAGGATATTGATGCGGCGGCTGATACCTTTCAAAATATCGGAATAATTGACGACCGCTCCTATGCCGAAATGTATGTTAAAGATGCAGTAAACCTTAAAAAATACAGCGTCAGACAGATTAAACAAAAGCTTGCGCAAAAAGGGATTGCCCGCGAAATTATTGCGGAGGTAACAGCGGAAACAGACGATTTTACACAGCTTTACGCAATTATTGAGTCGGAAATAAATAAATCACCCGACAAAAAAGGTATTGAAAAATTAAAACGCAGACTTTACAGTAAAGGCTTTAACCTTTGGGATATAAATAAAGTTCTTGGAGAGTATGAATATGAAACTTAAAATCGGATTTGTGTCGCTCGGCTGTCCGAAAAATCTGACAGACACCGAATCAATGATAGGGCTTCTTGCCGCCGATAATGAAATTGTGGCAAACCCCCAAGACGCAGACATAATTATAATTAATACCTGCGGATTCATTGACGATGCAAAGCAGGAGTCCATAGATACAATTATTGAAATGGGCAAATACAAGGAAATGGGACGGCTCAGAAAGCTTATAGTCACAGGCTGTCTTGCGCAAAGATATGCCGATGAGATTTTTGATGAGCTTCCCGAGGTTGATGCTGTTGTGGGCACATCGGGATATGCCGATATTAAAGATATAATTGAGCAGGTTGAGGCCGACCAAACGGTTCGTCATCTGCCCGATATAGACCGAACTATGCCGACGGTTGACAGAGTACTTGCAACCCCCTCCTACTCGGCTTATCTTAAAATTGCCGACGGGTGCGACAATAAATGTACATACTGTATTATCCCTAAACTCCGCGGTAAATACCGCAGCAGAACTATGGAGGATATAGTTTCAGAGGCCGAGAAACTTGCAGAAAAGGGTGTTACCGAGCTTATTTTAATTGCTCAGGACACGTCAAATTACGGTGTGGATTTATATGGTAAGCAGAGCCTGCATATTCTATTAGAGAAGCTCTCGGAGATAGAGAAAATAAAGTGGATCAGGGTGCATTACTGTTACCCCGAATATATTTATCAAGAGCTAATTGACGTTATGGCGAAAAATGATAAGGTGTGCAAATATTTTGACATTCCGATTCAGCACGCTTCCGACAAAATACTAAAGCTTATGGGCAGAAAAACTACCCGAAAAGAATGTGGGTCGCTTATAAAAATGCTTCGTGAAAAGGTTCCGGGCATTGTGCTGAGAAGCACATTTATAACGGGATTCCCCGGGGAAACGGAAGAAGATTTTAACGAACTGAAAGATTTTATTGAAGAAATGCGGTTTGACAGAGTAGGTGTGTTTTCATATTCTGCCGAGGAAAAAACCGCCGCGGCAAAGCTTCCCAATCAGATTTCCCCTGAGGTTAAAGAGGAAAGAAAAAACAAGCTGATGATGATTCAGCAGAAAATTTCCTATGAGAATAACAAAAAGAAAATAGGAACTGTTTTGGAGGTTTTAACCGAAGAAAAGGTGGACGGGAAATTCGTAGGCAGAAGTATGGGAGATTCGCCTGAAATTGACGGTACGGTTAT
>JBAYOS010000167.1:0-3280 GCA_041678125.1 Monoglobales bacterium | reverse complement strand
TGCATTAAGTGAATCAATGGCACATTCAGCGTGAGTCGCATTGTAGGTACAAATGCTTACGGCGTCAAGGTCTTTTTCAGCTTCGAGAAGCTCTTTATGACTTCTGTAACATCTTACACCCTCAATACCATTATCTTTAAAAAACTTTTCTGCTTTACCTTCGATAAGGTCAGCGCCTGCCACAACCTCGACGTCGGGCATCTCCTTATACTGCTGAATATGCGCGCCTGCAATCCAACCTGTGCCGATAATAGCTACCTTAAGCTTTTTTGCAATGTGAATCTTTTGGACAGATTGGTTTGTTTTATACTGATCTAAAATTTCGTTTGAGTTTGCCATGTTTAATATACCCCCTATTGAAATGGAATATTTTTTATGATATACTTTAATTATAATGAACAAAAATTTATTTTTCTACATATATTTTGACTAAAAATAATACTATTTTGACTTTTTACAAGGAACGATATTATGAGAAACGAACTGGTAAAATCAAACCTGAAAAGCACATCTGCACGGGTTAGTGTTGGAAATCTTTCACAAGGTTTGCGGCAGGGTTCACTTGTCCCTATGCATTTTCACGATGAAATTGAACTGTTATTTGTTCACAATGGCAGGTTCCGCTTTATTTCAAATGATATTTGCTACGATGGCGGCGAAGGAGATATTTATTTTGTAAACAGCCGTATTCCTCATTCAACCGTTAGTTTATGTGACGGAACCGTCACCTCTTTACTGCAGTTTATCCCTGACGGCGGAATTACGGATGCGCGATATTTATCGAGATTCATTAACATTTCAAAGGAGCCCGTCAAGCTGTTTAAAAAGGATAACCCCATAACAAAGGAGCTGTCCGATTATCTCATGAGCATTTTTCGCGAATTTGAAAATAAGGAGAATTTTTATGAGCTGTATATAAAAACAAATCTCTGCGGAATAACGGCTTTTTTATCGCGGTATGAGATTTTGACAGACATCTCGGTCTTTTTCTGCAGCAAGGATATTGCAAAGGTTATGCCCGCATTGCAGTATATTGATGAAAACTATGCCTCCCCGCTGACGCTGAGCGACGTAAGTTCAACACTTAACCTTGATCCGTCATATTTCTGCCGACTTTTTAAGAGGGCAACAAACTCCACTTTTACCGATTATTTGAACTTTGTCAGGGTTTGCAAGTCGGAAAAGCTCCTGTCGGGAGCTGAGCTTGCTATTGCCGATATTGCGCTTGACGTTGGGTTTTCATCTGTTTCCTATTTTAATAAAATATTCAGAAAATACAAAAACTGCACCCCCACTCAATACAGGAACAGTAAGTATATCAACCAATAAAAAAGGCTGTTTAAAAATATCGTTTTTAAACAGCCATTATCAATTATATAATATCTTTTTTTGCTTCTACTGTTTCATCGAGCATATCGGGATTTTGAAGTATGCGTTTGAACTCTCTGAAAACAAGCGAGTAATAAAATCCGTCGCAAATTCTCTCGTCTGAGGAAACGGTGTAATCCATATATTTTTTTGTTACAATCGAACCGTCATCTTCAATCTCATTTCTCTTATACTTTTTACCGAAAGCACAGAAAATAGGCACATTGCCGAAGTTATACAGATGATGGAATATAACAGGAATTCCGAGTGACGCCATTGAAGTGAAAAACATTGATCCGTGGAAGGGGCTGACGTCTTCAAGAGCAGTCGGCAAAAGACCGAAATAGTCCAGCAATTTAAAAAACCATACTACAAATTTAAGTACCAGACCGGGTATATAGTTTAAATATTTTGCCACAGAATCAAATGTGCTGTCATCTGCTTCTCCCTTATTTTCGGAAACGAGCGCCGAAATTTTTTCATAAACCTCATTTGACGAAATTCCGGGGGTAAACTCTGCTTTTACAACCGTATCGGGAGCATCGACCGTCATTTCCTTTTTTATAACAAAGCAAATTATACATTTAAATCTTGAAAACACCCTCTGACCGGACAAAAACCTGTTTACTGCGGGATATTCAGCAACAACCCTCAAATATGCCGTGATAAACACGTGCATAAAACCAAAGCCCTTGAGCCCCTCTTTTCGCTTTTTGGCTATATATTCCTCTATCGAAGAAAGCTCAAGTTCCTCGCGGATTAAGTTTTGAGCACCTATTCTGTCGGGCATGAAATACGGCGTGATCTGTGACATTGGGGGCATTGATCTGACTCTTCTGCCATATGCTCTGTCATTCCACTTTAAAATATGGCCTTCATATTCACGCCTCATGGCTACCGTTAAGAAAAACATTGAAATTGTGGCCGAAAAAGCGGCAATATCCTGCACGCTTATATCAGAACGGCTGATATAGATTGTTATAAGACTGTTTAATGCTGTAAGCCCTAAAATATATACAAGCAGAGTGTTCGTTTTTACTTTATTAAATACCACCAAAAGGTAAGTGAGTCCTGCAATGGCGCTGACGCTTCTGCATAACAGTATTGAAGCGGTTGAATCGCCGACAGATACTATTATAAGTGACAGACAGCCCATAATAACAGGTAGGATTGTTATACCGAATCTTCTTTTACCGAAAATCAGTACAAACAGGACAAAAACAGCGGCAGACAGCGGAAGTGCGGCAACCCCTGTCATTTTATAAGCTGATACTCCGACTGCCCTTTCCGACATTATGAACAATGTCCCTGCGAAAACTGTCAGTATTGCAAAAATTATTGAAATCCAAACCGAAAAACTTTTTCTTGATACATAATAGGACGACATATTACTTCCTCCAATTTCTTTATCAGGAATTTTTTAGAATAAAATCTACAATCGGTGTAGGGTCCTCAAGCCCGTGAGGATGATGACCACAGCCCTGTTTTTTGATAACCTTTATTCTGCCCCCGTGCTCATTATAATATTTTTCAAGCAGTTCCCCGTTTTCGGAGTATGGTACAACAACGTCATTATCACCGCAAACCATAAGAACCGTTAAATTATTTTCAATAAATCCCGCCATATTGTCTATCGGGTGGTCGCGATAAGTAATAAGTGTGTCGGGAGTAAAATCATATTCATCTGTCATTTCTTTGATGCCTACGTAAAGCGGCTGACCTACTCCCATACCCATCGGGCAGCTCAGGAAATTCATAACAGGGGCGTCCAGGTACAGCATTGAAATATGCTCAGGATAATACTGCGCAAATCTCAGCGCGTGAAGTCCGCCGCAGCTCATACCCACAGGCACACAGTTTAACGAAAGTCCGTATTCGAGGTGCAAATACTTTGCCAATTCCGCTTTTGCGT
>JBAYOS010000166.1:0-3301 GCA_041678125.1 Monoglobales bacterium | reverse complement strand
GCTCAAATCGGTGGAAATAATATCCGAGCCTGTCCGTACATACGGTGAGACGGGAATTGCCGCGCACATGCTCGGCCGCGTGGATAAAATATACAGCGAAGAATATGAAAAACTTAAAAGCAAAAATTATGGAATGAATGATAAGGTAGGCAAGGACGGGCTTGAAAAGTATCTGGAGGATTTCCTTAGAGGAACAGACGGGCTTAAGGGCAGAAACGTCAGCCTTAAGGGTGAAACGGTTACTTTATCGGAAGATGTTCCGGCAATCCCGGGGAATAAAGTCGTTTTAAGCATTGATTACGATGTTCAGCTTGCCGCCGAAAAAGCGCTTGACGAATCTGTCCGCGCGCTTTACAATGACGGTGCGGCGAATGTCGGCGGCGGTGCGGCGGTTGCTATTGATGTAAATAGCGGTGAGGTTATTGCAATGGCAAGTAACCCCACATATAATCTTACGACCTTTAAAGAAAATTACAATTCTCTTTTAAACAACCCCAAAAACCCTATGTTTAACAGAGCAATAGCGGGGGCATATCCTCCAGGTTCGACCTTCAAAGCGCTTACCGCTATCGCAGGGCTTCAGGAGGGTGTTATCAGGGGGGATGAAACCATATACTGTAACGGTCCCTATCAGGCGTATGCGCCGTCATACACTCCCGCGTGCTGGATTTACAACGATTACGGCGGAAGTCATGAGCATGTAAATGTTACAAAGGCACTTGAGGTTTCCTGCAATATATTCTTCTATGAAACGGGAAGAAGACTTGGAATTGAAACTCTTAACGATTACGGAATAAAATTCGGACTCGGCCAGCCGACGGGAATTGAACTGAGCGGAGAAACCGAGGGCGTGCTTGCAGGGCCCGAATACAGAAAATCCATTGATAAGATTTGGTATCCCGGCGATACAATTCAAGCGGCAATAGGTCAATCGGACAATATGTTTACTCCGCTTCAGATGGCGAACTATACTGCCACCATTGCGAACGGGGGAGTCAGGTATAAACCACATCTTGTGAAAAGTATTATGTCATATGACGGCAAGAAAACAATAGCTGAATTTTCGCCCGAAAAGGTAAGCGAAATTGACATCTCGCCCGAAAACTTGAAATATGTTCACAGCGGCATGAGAGCTGTTTGTGTAACAGGCAGCGCAAAGGTTGTATTTGGCGACTATGATATTGCGGTTGCGGGCAAAACCGGAACTGCCCAGTCGGGCGGAAACAGAACTCCGCACAGCTGGTTTATTTCCTTTGCGCCTTATGACAATCCGCAGATTGCTGTTGCGGTTGTAATTGAGCATGCGGGCATAAACGGTCTCGGAAAACATGTATATAATGTTGCAAAAGCAATGTATGACGCTTATTTCAAGAGCAATGAGCGGGCGGAAATTATTAAAAGCAACACCATTTTGAATTGACAGGAGAAAATGATGATAGTACAGGTTAAAGGAGTTATGGGAGGAATCAAGCTTAAGGTGGCGGGAGTGAATAATCCCGAAACCGTTATGCTTGAGATAAAGGAAAAATTGCTTCAGGTGAAAGAGCTTTTGGCCAATCAAACCGAAACTACCGTTTGGATTGAAAGTACAACTCTTTCCCATTCGCAAAAGCTTGAACTGCGTGAATATATTTTGAATTTGCTCGGCAAAGATACGCTTGTTAATTTTGATATACCTCGTGAGGAGGCTCCGGTTTCGGTGTTCCATACGGGCACGCTCAGGTCGGGACAGAAGCTTTATTCGGAAGGTCATCTTATAGTGCAGGGTGATGTGAACCCGGGGGCAGAGATAAAGGCTGACGGAAATATCGTGGTTCTCGGCACGCTGAAGGGAATTGTCCACGCGGGTGCATCGGGTGACAGGTCGGCAAGCGTCAGCGCACTTGTACTTGCGCCCACGCAAATCAGAATAGCCGATGTAATAACAAGGGCGCCCGACGAGCAGGTTATGCCGTCAAAACCCGAAACTGCTTATATACTTGAAGACAGGATTTATATAGAATCTTTGGTCAAAAAATAAAAATATTTGACAAAATAGGTACTTTTATAGTAGAATTTATCTAACGATAACTGTTATATATTATAGACTTAATTGGTAAATTATGGTATAATTACTCCGAAAAAATAAAAATTTCGGAGGTAGTTATGGGTAAAGTATATGTTATAACGTCCGGCAAAGGCGGGGTGGGCAAGACCACCACAACCGCAAACATCGGTACTGCTCTTGCAGTAAAAGGCTATAAGGTTGTTCTTATTGATGCGGACATCGGACTTAGAAATCTTGACCTTATTATGGGTCTTGAAAACAGAGTGGTCTATGACCTTGTAAATGTTATAGAAAAAAAGTGCAGACTTGCGCAGGCTCTGATTAAGGACAAGCGTCAAAAGGAGCTTTATATGATTCCTGCGGCACAAACCCGGGACAAAGACTGCATCAGCGGAGAACAAATGAAAGAGCTTTGTCAGGAGCTTAAAAAGGAATTTGATTACATACTGATTGACTGTCCGGCAGGAATAGAACAAGGTTTCAAAAATGCGATTGCCGGCGCGGACAGTGCGATAGTGGTAACAACACCTGAGGTTTCAGCTGTCAGAGACGCTGACAGAATAATAGGACTGCTTGAGGCCAACAGTCTTAAAAAACCTGAGCTTATTGTTAATCGCATCAGAGTGGACATGGTAAAACGCGGTAATATGATGAGCGTTGAGGACATTCAGGACTTGCTTGCGATAGATGTAATGGGCATTGTGCCTGACGATGAAAATATTATAATAACTTCAAACAAGGGCGAGCCTGCCGCAATGAACGACAAGACTTTAATCGGCGAGGCTTACAGAAATATTGCGGGTCGAATTTGCGGCGAGGATATACCCTATATTAAATTCGATACCGAAAGCTTTATTTCACGCGTTAAAAAAATGTTTGGAGGTAAACAATATGCTTAACATTATGTCAAAGCTTTTAAAGAAGCAGAAGTCCGGTAGCGTGGCAAAAAACCGTATGCAGGTTTTACTTGCTGTGGACAGGCAAAAAACATCGTTTATAACTGAAGAAATGATTAATAATATAAAAGAAGAAATCATGTCGGTAATAAGCAAATATCTTAAAATGGATTTGCAGTCCTTTGATGTTAAAATCGAAAGGAGCACCGATGACAGCGGAAGAGTTTTATCTACAGTTGTTGCAAATATTCCTATTGATATCTGATTAGAAAGGAACTTACTACATGAACATTGCACTCATAGCACACGACAAAAAGAAGGAACTAATGGTTCAATTCTGCATAGCCTACAAGGGTAT
>JBAYOS010000165.1:0-3325 GCA_041678125.1 Monoglobales bacterium | reverse complement strand
TTCAATGCTGCTTAAAAGCTCTATCCCCATTTTTTCCGCCCACTCTTTATTTGTCATTCCGCCTACAGGGCTGTCAATTTTTCCGTAAGCATAGCAAACCTTATATTTGCCGCCGGTTTTTTCTTCAATCCATTTCGGGTACATATCGGCATGCCACTCACTGAGAAAATAATCAATAAATCCTATTTTAATCATGGAAGGCACATCCTTTAAAATGACAAATGGTCACTTCTCTGTGCTCCTCTGCAGAACGGTAAATCGCGTCCATCATAGCAGATGTGATAATATTCGTATCAATATGAGCAGACGTTTTTTCACCCGACTCAATACAATCAATAAAACTGTCAATTTCAGTTTTATACATATTGGGAACCGATGTTTCAAAGGTAGTTTTTGAAAGCATCCCGTTCTTTGTTGTGTAGAAGGTAAAATCAGCGCCGTAATTGAGTCTTATTCCGCCTTTTGTACCTATAAAATCTATAAACATTTCATTTTCACCGATATTTTGAGCCCACGCGCCGTTAAAGGTAATAACAGGGCCCTCTGTTCTGATAATGCCTGTTATCCCCTCTTCTACGTCATAAACACCGTCTTTTTTCGGCGGACCCGCCCACATATTGGTAAAAACATACTCGTCAATCGGATTACCGAGTTTTGAAAACTTTTCGGCAGAAACTGTTTTTGCTTTCGGGTCGCCGCAGCAATACATTACAATATCAAAGAAATGAACGCCCCAGTCAACAACAACGCCGCCGCCTGCAACTTCTTTGTTGGTAAAATCGCCGCCCAGACTGGGGATACTTCTATGACTTCTGAAGCTTACATAAACCTGATAAACCTCACCAAGTTCACCGGCATCAATAAGCTCTTTTATTTTATTTACATTGACATTAAATCTGTTTACAACGCCGATATTCAACACCTTTCCCGTTTCATGCTGTACTATTTGCATTTCAAGAGCCTCGGCATGAGTTCTTGCCGCAGGCTTTTCACAAAGCACGTTTTTGCCTGCCTTAAGCGCTTCAATAGTAATAATAGAGTGCATATTATTGGGTGTACAAACGGAAACTGCTTCAATTTCGGGGTCAGCCAAAACCAATTTGTAGTTTGTAACCGCAAGTCCGCAACCGCATTTGTTTACAGCATCAACAGCACGCTGCTCAATTATATCGCAAAAATACTTGATTTCCGCCTTTTCATTTTCCATGTATGCCGGGATATGTGCCGAATTTGCAATCTTTCCGCAACCGATAATTCCAATCTTCATTTCAGTTCCTCCAAAAATGTTTATTGTTGTCTACCGCCCTGTTTTAATTAGAAGATTTTATTTTAATATCCTTGCCTGTGTTAATGGGTGTTTTATCACTTTGTGTAATAATGTTTGCGGCAATAACCTCAGCATCACCGTCGCCGCCGAAAACAGAGGTTAGTTTATCACTTGCAATTACGTTCTGAACAATAATATTTTTTGCCTTGGTTTCTTTAAAATAAATAGCGCAAAGCTCTCTGTCAGGGATTATCTCAAGGTTCGTCTTCCCGTTCCAAGGGCCTTCACTTCTGTTATCATCAGTAGCATCTGTAACAAGGTTCATCGGATAAACCACATCCTTTATTACAACATTTTCAACTCTGCCCTCGCCAAAGTGAACCGCAGTTCCTCCCCTGCCGTACATACGGAGATCTTCGAAAACGCCGCCGTTTAACGCTCTGTCAACTTTTACAGCCATTCTGCATTGCGCCATAACGCTTCTGACGGTTACATTGTATGTGTCGCCGATATTAGCCATCAGACTTTCATCTTCACAATAAGCGTTTCCGCCGATTCTTACAGCCGCACCGACTCTGAGTTCATCAACCTCAGGGTGAATGGGCTGGTAACCCGGCATATTTGAATACTCACTTTCACAATCTTCTACAATATTTTCAATTATAATGTTGAATACTTTTTTCCCGTAATGATTGAGAATTCTTACAATGCCATACTTTGTTTTAGAACGGATATTTCTGACTATAACGTTATGTATTGATGTATCATAACCACAAGCTGTAAAATGTTCATCATGCCTGTTTCTGAGGTTTGTCATTGCAACTGTATCGTCACCTGTACAGCCTGTAATATTTTCAATTGTAAAGTGAGAACAGCCCGATCTTAAGTTTATGCCGTCCTGATTCAGTCCCGAAAGCGGAACATAAAAATCAATATTTGAAATTCTGCCGTGTGAACAATAATGGTGAACAAATCCCCAATATCTGTGGTTTATAATACGAACATTATCAACTGCCAGACGTTCTACATTTACAAAGTTGAACATCGAGTTATGGTCAATATGCGGACGCCCGTCGCGGGAGTGATTATGCTCTCTAAGTCCGTTATGTACGCCGCCGTCCAAAACCGCATTACCAAGACCGTAGACTTTAATGTCATATTGTCTGCCCTCTCTGGTATAGCCGAAATCAGTTTCATTGTTTGAGTTCATAAACATATTTTCCATCATACCGTCAGCTTGCCTGAGATGGCAGTTATCAAGACAAACTACGCTTCCGCTATGAAGCTTTATGGCTCTTTTGATGTCCCAGATTTCCGAGTTTGTTCTTTCGTTATGTCTTGGTATTAGGACAGTTTCGCCGGTTTTTGCAGCCTCATCAATTGCCGCCTGAATCATTGCGCTGTCATCTTGTAGGTTCTTGTAGTTATTGGGGTTAAACTTTGTCATTTTTCACACCTCATATAATTTCAGGAGTCTTTCAAACTCCTGTTTTTTTTCGTTACTGTCACTTTTATCAAGCTGTTTTAAAGCTTTTAAAATTTTATTTCTTTCTTTTTCACTGTATTCAGGCCACAAAATGTCTTTTTTCATAAAAGGAGAAACCAAATAATCGTCATCGGTCCACATTACATCTTTACCTTTTTCGGCGCAGATAATAATGTAAAATTTTTCCTTTTCAAAAACTATTTTTTCGTTAGTGATTTTAAGTCCCAGCGTATGGATTTTTCTCCTCAGAATATCAATATTTCTCATAGGCTGAAGAACAAATTTTTCTATCCCGTCAGGAATTCCTTCCTCTAGAATAGATGAAATCATCTCGCCGCCCATCCCCGCGATTATCGCACAGTCAACCTCATTTGGCAAAACTCCCGAAAGGCTGCCCGCAAGACAAAGCCTCGCTTTATCTTCAAATCCGAACTTTTTCAAATTTTTCTGTGCGTTTGCAAGAGGACCTTTTTTTATATCTGAACAAACAGCATAATCTATCTTCCCTTTTTCAAACAGATAAATCGGCAAGTAACCATGGTCGGTCCCGATATCGGCAATCCTTCTGCCTT
>JBAYOS010000164.1:0-3406 GCA_041678125.1 Monoglobales bacterium | reverse complement strand
GGAGAATGAAGAAAAATGTATATATTCGACCAGCCGATAACAACGCTTAAAGGCGTGGGCGAAAGCAGGCAAAAACTGCTTTCAAAGCTGAAAATTAAGACTATCGGCGACCTTCTTTATTTCTTTCCGAGATATATCGAGGACCGAAGCGTAACTATGCCCATTTTTTCCTTGACTGACGGAGCAAGGGCGACAGTTCGTGCAACTGTTGTATCAAAACCGAGCCGGCTTAAAATCAGAAATAATCTTACACTTTATACCATGCCCGTAAAAGATTCATCGGGAACAATGCATTTGACCTGGTACAACAATAAATATATTGAAAACGCTTTTACCGTTGGCAGGGAATATAATTTTTACGGAAAAGTTGAAATTAAATATGGGAAAAAACAGATGGAAAATCCCACCTATGAAGCGGTTGACAATAATCTCCACACCGGCAGAATAGTGCCGGTTTATCCGCTGACGGAAAATTTGCCTCAAAAGACCATGCGCCTTATCGCAAGGGAATGTATTGATAAGGCGGTCAGCAGTATCAACGACCCGATTCCGCTGTATGTCAGGAAAAAATATGGCCTGTGTGAAATCAATTATGCCCTTTCGTCCATTCATTTCCCTGAAACCAAAGAAGATTATTCAATAGCAAGACACCGATTTGTGTTTGAAGAACTTCTAATGCTTCAAATGGGTATGTTACATATTAAAACGGCAAAAACCGCCGTAAATTTAAGACCGGTGAACACTTCTTTTAAAGATGAGTTTATAAAGAAGATTTCCTTTAGTTTAACGGGCGCTCAAAACAGAGTTTTGGACGAAATCTGTTCGGACATTTCCTCCGAAAAGGTTATGAACAGACTTGTTCAGGGGGACGTAGGTTCGGGCAAAACGGTTCTTGCCTTTGCGGCAATGTATATTGCGCAAAAAAACGGCAGACAGTCTGTGCTTATGGCTCCGACGGAAGTTCTTGCAAACCAGCATTATAAAACTGCACTTGAATATTTTGACGAAAGTGATATTCAGCTTTTGACAGGCAGTCTTACTGCTGCAGAAAAAAAAGCCGCTTATGAAAACATTAAAAGCGGAAAAGCTAAAATAATTATCGGTACACACGCACTGATTGAAAACAAAGTTGAATATAGCGATTTGTCGCTTGTTATTACAGACGAACAGCATAGATTCGGTGTTCGTCAACGTGCCATGCTCGCTGAAAAAGGGGACAGTCCGCACATACTTATAATGTCTGCTACCCCCATTCCGCGAACCCTTTCGCTCATTATTTACGGTGAGCTTGACGTTTCGGTTGTCGATGAATTGCCACCCGGCAGACAAAAGGTGGATACCTTTGCGGTGGACGAGAGTATGCGCCAAAGAATCAATGCTTTTATGCGGAAGAATCTTGCCCAAGGCAGACAAATTTACGTTATCTGCCCGCTTATTGAAGAGTCGGAGAAAATGGATTTAAAGGCGGCAAAATCGCTTGCCGACCACCTTCAGAATGATGTATTGCCCGACTACTCAGTAAGGCTTTTACATGGCAAAATGAAGGCTTCCGAAAAAAATCAGATAATGAATGATTTTGCTTCGGGCAAGATAAACGTCCTTGTTTCGACTACTGTAATCGAGGTTGGTATGAACGTTCCCAACGCTACCGTCATGATAATTGAAAACGCAGAAAGATTCGGTCTTTCCCAGCTTCACCAGATAAGAGGAAGAGTTGGCAGAGGAGCGGAAAAATCCTATTGTATCATGTTTTCCGAAGGGGAGGGAAATAACACAAAAAAACGCCTTGATGTTATGACAAAGACCAATGACGGATTTGAGATAGCAAAGCGCGACCTTGAGCTCCGCGGTCCGGGAGATTTTCTCGGCACACGCCAGCACGGTATGCCTGAGCTTAATGTGGCGGATATTTTTACCGATTTTGAAACTATGAAGCTCGCGAGAAATGCGGCAGAAGAGATTTTGGCAAAGGACCCCGACCTGTCGTCAGAGGAACATATCTTTTTGAAACTTAGAATCAACCGTATGTTCGAGGGTGTGCTTGGCGGAAATATAATAGGTTGACTTTTTATCCAAATTAAGGTATAATAATAAGGATTGCTTAACGAAAGGATGTTTTGCACGATGCAAAAAACAGGACTTAACGAATTAAGAGAAAAATTTTTATCATTTTTTGAAAGTAAAGACCATCTTCGTCTGCCAAGCTTTCCGCTTGTTCCGCAGTCTGACAACAGTCTGCTTCTTATAAATGCAGGAATGGCGCCCCTGAAACTCTATTTTACAGGCAAAGAGGTGCCGCCGAGCAAAAGGGTAACAACCTGCCAGAAATGTATCAGAACACCCGATATTGAGAGGGTTGGTAAAACCGCAAGACACGGTACTTTCTTTGAAATGCTGGGCAACTTTTCATTCGGTGATTATTTCAAACGCGAGGTAACTGCCTGGGCGTGGGAATTTATAACAAAGGAGCTTGAGCTTCCTGTTGACAGACTTTATGTCAGTGTATATGTTGAGGACGATGAAGCATATGATATTTGGACGAAAGAAGTTGGCGTTTCTCCCGATCATATGGTCAGATTCGGAAAAGAAGACAATTTCTGGGAGATAGGTACAGGTCCCTGCGGCCCTTGCTCCGAAATCTATTTTGACAGGGGAGAAAAGTATGGCTGCGGTTCGCCCGATTGCAAGGTGGGCTGCGAATGTGACCGCTATGTTGAGTTTTGGAACCTTGTTTTCACACAGTTTGATAAGGATGAAGATGGCAATTATAACAGGCTTTCACATCCTAACATTGATACGGGTATGGGTCTTGAAAGGCTTGCGGTTATCATGCAGGATGTAAATAATATTTTTGAAGTTGATACAATCAGAAATATTATGATGAAGGTAAGCGAAATTGCAGGTGTAACGTATAAAAAAGACGATAAAACAGACGTATCCCTCCGTGTAATTACCGACCACATCAGAAGCACGGTTTTCCTTGTGTCCGACGGAGTAATTCCATCAAACGAGGGCAGGGGATATGTTCTTCGCAGGCTGCTCAGAAGGGCTGCCCGTCACGGGAAGCTTTTGGGCATTAAAGAAAAATTCTTATACATTCTTGCAGATACCGTTATCGAAGAATCAAAAGGCGCTTATCCTCAGCTTGAAGAAAAAGCGGATTATATTAAGACAGTTATCAGTCAGGAAGAGGACAGATTTGACAAAACCATAGATTCCGGTCTTGAAATTTTAAGCTCAATTATTGACGATCTCAAAAAATCCGGTAAAGACACCATATCGGGCGAAGATGCTTTTAAGCTTTATGATACATTCGGGTTCCCGATAGATTTAACTCTTGAAATTGCTGAAGAAAACTCACTTTCTGTTGATATAAAAGGCTTTGAAGCAGAAATGCAGGCTCAGC
>JBAYOS010000163.1:0-3691 GCA_041678125.1 Monoglobales bacterium | reverse complement strand
TACTTTTCCACCGGCGCCTATAATTTCTCTTATTGCCGGCTCCAGCTTTTTCATTTCAACTATATGTTTCATTCCTCTAAAACACCTGCTTTGCGGAGAGTATCTAAAAACTCATCCACATCCTTTTGCGCCTGCATGGAATCCACATTATACTCTGCCAACATTGCATTTACAAGGTCCTCCATGCTTATCTCCTTTTCAAGCAATTTCCAGAGGAACGCCCCTGTTTCATTTAAAGTCATCATTCCGCTGAAAGCATCGGACGGTGCTCCCATAGGAAGAACAACCCTATTTCCTGCAATTTCTCTTAAAACAAATGTATTCTTAATTTTCATCTCAGATCTCCCCCCACTTATAGCTCGAGTTTATTTTTAACGGTTAATACCGCTTCCTCAGATATATTGCATTTAAGACGGTAAACAGGCGTGTGAAGCAGCAGTTTTTCAACCGCAGAAAGTGTAAGATTAATAAAATCCGGGAATACAGGTCTTGTAACCTCCTGCAAAATTCTGAAAAGTGCCTCGTCCACCGACAGCTTATCAATACTGTTTTCAGGACTCTGTTCCAAAACAACAATCGCCGCAAGAGGCGCCCCGTCATTAGCATTTATATCGGTTTTACCGCTCCATGGCGTTCCGAAAACTCCGACTCCGAACTCATCAAATCTGATGGCGGGCGAGTCATCGTTTAAAATGGTCACGTCGTTGGGGAAATATCTTTTCCAAAGCCCTGTATGCGTTGATTTGCCCGTTCCCGACGGAGCCGAAAATGCAATTCCCGCATTTTTATATTTAATGCAGGATGAGTGAAGCACCAGTCCGTCATGCTTTAAAATAAAATACCTGAAAAGCTCGCCCAGCATATTAAAGCTGCGGACCTCGTCGGTCATTCCCCCATAGGCGGAAATATCCGAAATGTTAGCTTTTGCGGTTTTAATTTCCCTGTCAAATGCCAGCCTCGCACAATACTCGTCCGGAGCCTTCAACAGGTCAAAAACTCCATATCCGTCAGGTCCGCTGTAATATTGTCTGAACCCGTCCGCCACTGTCACAAGCTTGCCTTCGGGCATAAACTTTTCGTCCGCAAAAATAACCTTTATACTTGGTTCCCGGTTGTCCCTGGTACGATATTCCGCAAATCGTTTATTAAAAAATTCATTATCAATGCCCGATATTTCAAGCACTAAATCTGCTATTTTAAATAAAGGCATATGAATTTCTCCTTAATAATAATGATATTTAATTTTATCACAATAATTTTTATATGTCAACCGACAGGTCAGATAAATGATTGACAAATAATGCGGTTTGCGTTATACTGAAAAAAACAGCTTAACTCAGGAGAAATTGCTATGAAACGCATTCTATGTTTGCTTTTTATATTAATATTCAGCACCACTGCCTTTGCGTCGGAAATAAGTGCGCTTACAAGGCATGCGGAGGTTTTTGTGCAATTTGACTCCACTCCCGTAGAATTTGAGGTTTCCCCCGTTATTTCTGAGGGCCGGATAATTGCGCCGCTGAGGGATATTTCCAAAGTTTTGGGGGCAGAAATCTTTTGGGACAGCGACAGGAAAATAACTACTGTATCTTTGGATAACAAAGAGGTGTCCTTTGAAATCGGAAGCAAAACAATGAGTATAAACGGCAACAGGAAAGAAATTGACGTGTCTGCGGAAATTATCGGCGGAAGGACATTTGTCCCCCTGCGTGCAATCGCGGATGCTTTTAACTATAATGTTGAATGGAATGAGGAGACAAGGACTGCTGTTTGCTTGGCTTTAAAGCCACTCGGACAGGACTTTATTATTTCGCCTACATATTATGTTGCCTCGGGTGCATTTGAGGGATGTGTAATTGCCTGCAAGGCAATGGTTTTGTCAAATTATTTTGATAAGCCCTTCACCTTTGATGAAATACTGGATTTAAACGGAGGAAGCATATATGCAAACTGGGCTCCCGAATACTCTATGGAGCTTTCGTGGGATGTGATTTTCCAAAGCGAGCTTCAGCTTAAACAGGAAAATGAAAACTGGGCAGAGTCTGCCTACACCCCTTCGGAAAAACTGAGAATTATTGCCGATTCTCTTGACGGTTCGTCGGGGATTATTGCGCAATTTCAAAATGAATCCAAGATGCACGGCGTTGTAATAACAGGTTACACTGCTGATGGAGAGCTTATAGTGTGCGACCCCGATACAAAATCCGAGAATCCGCAAAACACACTTATTGCGGACTCCTGTCTTGCAAATATGTTTAAACTGTATACCACCGAAGAGCTTTTGCCATACCTGATTTCCATGCGGACAATCAGAAAAAATATTATTGACAAATGAACTGATTTGTGCTATAGTATTTTTGTTGTCGTTCGCTGATATAGCTCAGCAGGCAGAGCACTTCCTTGGTAAGGAAGAGGTCACCGGTTCGAATCCGGTTATCAGCTCCATTTCGGAACAAGTGTATCTTGTTCCGTTTTTCTATATCTATCAATCCCTATTTTTTAATGGGGATTTTTTTGTTTTTTATATTGTCCTATGTGCATTTATGTGTTAATATATGGATATGATTGGAGTTGCAAAAGTGTTTTAGTTGCCTGCCGAAGCAATAAACCCCTGCCGAACGATAAAATTTTTTGTTGCATGGACGAAATCAGAAAACTCTCGGTTAAAGCACCTGTTAAGCGCGGCGACATTCTAATTGCCGACATTTTGGGAACAGGCGCCGACATTATTGCAACCGCAGACGCAATATAACTATTTACAAAGCTATCCTTTCGGATGGCTTTTCTATTTACAAAAAACTGCTGTTGTATTATAATATTTGTAAAGCCCGATATGAAAGGATAAAATTCTAATATGTTTAAAACTATATTATTTGATCTTGACGGAACATTGACCGACCCTAAAGAAGGCATTACAGAATGCGTCCGTCATGCGCTTAGATGCTGTGGAATAAATCCGCCGCCGCAGGACGAGCTTTTGGGATTTATAGGCCCTCCCCTTTTGGATTCATTTATTAAATATTTTAATATGACAACAGATGAGGCGGAGTTTGCGATTGTGAAATACCGTGAACGGTTTTCCACTGTCGGAATGTTTGAAAACAAGGTTTATGACGGTATCCCCGAAATGCTTTCTGAACTTAAAAGCTTGGGTTGCACGCTTGCGGTTGCAAGCTTAAAGCCACTTGTTTTTGTTGAAAAAATTCTCGAAAAGTTTTCTCTTATGGATTATTTCTCCGTCGTTTGCGGCAGCGACCTTGAGGGCACAAAACACACCAAAAAACAAATCATTGACGATGCCCTTTTACTGCTGCCCCCTGCCAACACTTCCGAAATTCTTATGGTCGGCGACAGGTATCAGGATATTGAAGGAGCAAAGCAGGCTGGGATTAAATCCCTTGGCGTAACCTACGGATATGCCGGGCCGGGGGAGCTTTCAGGTGCGGACTTTATTGCTCATAATCCTGGGGACATAATTAAGATTTGTCGCAATACATTGAATAATGACTAAATTTAATTATCAGTCTTGACATTTTTTTGTCAATATGTTACAGTAAAGGTAACCAATAAAAGGAGGATTCTTTTTTATGAAAAGAAACGTAAAAAAAGTTTTTGCGGCTGTTCTCGCGCTTGCACTCATTCTTTCTGTTGCAGGCTGCGGCAAGAATAAAGCCGGACTTAACGCAGACGG
>JBAYOS010000162.1:0-3757 GCA_041678125.1 Monoglobales bacterium | reverse complement strand
CTTTGTAATAAATTAACAAAAATTTTCACCTATACTATTTTACTACTATATGTAAAATATTTCAAGGGTTTTCTATAAAATATTAAATAATTTCATAGCATTTTGTTTTGTGACCTCCGCCACAACCTCAAAAGGCTCACTTTTTATCTCCGCTATTTTTTCCGCAACATATCGTACATATTCGGGAGAATTTCTTTTCCCTCTAAGCGGGTCGGGTGCAAGATACGGGCTGTCTGTTTCGATTAAAATACGGTCAAGAGGAATTTCCCTTGCCACATTGACGGAATGTCTGGCATTTTTAAATGTAACGGGTCCTCCGAGTGAAATAAACAGTCCCATTTTAATGGCTTCCTTTGCCATCTCAACACTGCCCGAAAAGCAGTGCATAACACCGCCAACTCTTTTGATATCAAAATCCTTTAGGATTTCAAGACAATCGGCGTGTGAATCTCTGTCGTGAATAATAAACGGCATATTAAGGTCCATCGCAAGCTCCATCTGCCGACGAAACCACATCTTCTGTGAAGGTTTATGAGTATCGGGGTAATGATAATCAAGACCTATTTCCCCTATCGCCTTAACCTTTGGCAGGGAGGCTAATTCTGCGAGTTCTGTTATGTCCGATTCCGTCATATTTCTTGTATCATTCGGATGAAACCCCACCGCAGCATAAATAAACGGATATTTATCTGCCAATGCCGCTGCCTTTTTTGAGGACTCAAGGTCAAAGCCAATCTCCATAAGTAAGTCAACCCCTTTTTCGGGCAGACTTTCTATCAGCTCAGACCTGTCTTTATCAAAACTATCGTCATTTACATGACAGTGTGAATCAAAAAGCATAGTTTTCCTCTCTTAGCTGATTATGGTGCCGCTGGGCAATTCTTCGTCCAGAACACAAAGCACGGGTGCTTTTTCGCCCATTCCTGCAAGAAGCATTCCGTTTGACTCGATACCGCGAATTTTAGCAGGTTTAAGATTTGCTATAACGACAACATTTTTTCCTATAATTGTTTCGGGCGTGTAACCTTGTGCAATCCCCGATACAACCTGACGAATGTTTCCGCCGAGGTCAAGCGTCAATTTTAATAGTTTATCAGCCTTTTCCACCTTTTCCGCTTCTACCACCTTAGCAACTCGAAGGTCGATTTTCGCAAAGTCATCTATCGAAATTTCGGGCTTTAATTTTAAATCCATTTTGGGAGGCTCAAGCTCGGCTGAAATTTCCGCAAGCTTTTCTTCCTCGTTAATTCTCGCAAACATTGCAACTGCCTGCCCGACTTTGCCGCCTTTTCCTGTGCCGAAAGTCCGGATACTGTCCCAATCGTTTTGGTCAGAATTTATCTGGCTCATAATGTTAGCATTTGTTTCGGGCATGAAGGGTTCAATCATAACCGCAATAAACCTAAGTCCTTCAATAAGATTGTATAAAACCGCATTAAGTCTGTCCTTTAATTCCTCGTCTTTGGCAAGAACCCAAGGTGCAGTTTCATCAATATATTTGTTGCATCTGCGGGCAAATGAGAATATTGCTTCAACAGCATCGGATGTTTTGAAGCTGTCCATTGCCTTTTCAACTGTTTTAACCGCTTCTTGTGCTTTTTCAGCAAGCTCCTTGTCAAGCTCTGAAGTTTCCGTCGGTTTATTTATTACACCGTCAAAATATTTATTTGACATAGAAACAGTTCTGTTGAGCAGGTTTCCGAGAGTGTTTGCAAGCTCGGAATTGTATCTTGCAATAATATTTTCATAGGTAATCGTTCCGTCGTTTGCATAAGGCATTTCGCTGAGCAGATAATGTCTTACCGCATCAACGCCGAAATGCTTTACAAGGTTGTCTGCATAAATCACATTGCCTTTGGATTTGCTCATTTTATCCTCGCCCGACATAAGCCACGGGTGTCCGAACACCTTTTTAGGCAGCGGCTGACCGAGCGCCATAAGCATTATCGGCCAATAAATTGTATGGAATCTTAAAATATCCTTGCCGATAATATGAACGTCTGCAGGCCAATATTTATTGTAAAGCTCGCCTGATCCGTCAGGGTCAAAACCAAGTGCTGTGATATAGTTTGAAAGCGCATCAATCCAGACATAAATTACATGACCCGGGTCAAATTCAACGGGAATACCCCATGAAAAAGAAGTTCTTGAAACACAAAGGTCCTGAAGCCCCGGTTTTAAGAAGTTGTTAACCATTTCATTTTTTCTTGATTCGGGCTGAATAAAATCAGGATTTTCCTCAATATACTTCATAAGCCTGTCCTGATATTTGCTCATTTTAAAGAAGTAGGATTCTTCCTTTGCCTTCTGCACCTCTCTGCCGCAATCGGGACATTTCCCCTCTACCAGCTGAGTTTCCGTAAAGAAGGATTCGCAGGGTACACAGTAATGACCTTCATATTCACTCTTATAAATATCGCCCTGGTCGTAGAATTTTTTGAATATTTTCTGAACTGCCTTAACATGATAATCGTCGGTAGTTCTGATAAATTTATCGTAGGTTGTGTTCATCAAATCCCAAATTTCACGGATCTGACCTGCAACACCGTCAACATACTGCTGAGGCGTAATGCCGCTTTTTTCCGCTTCCTGCTGAATTTTCTGACCGTGCTCGTCCGTTCCTGTCAGGAAATAAACATCATAACCCCTTTTTCTTTTGTATCTTGCAATCGCATCAGTCAAAACAATTTCGTAGGTATTTCCGATATGTGGTTTGCGCGATGTGTATGCAATCGCAGTGGTAATATAAAATTTTTCTTTCATTGTTATTCTCCTTTGATGCTATTTACAATATTTTTAAAGGTTTCACCGCGACTCATAAAATTCTTAAACAGATCAAATGAAGCACACGCCGGAGACAGGATAACCACATCTCCTTTTTCCGCCTTATTATACGCTTTTAATACAGCCTGCTCAAACTCCTTGCAGACAGTTATATTCGCTTCATTTCCCGCAGCCAAAACCGCTTTTTTTATTTTCCTCGCGGTATCTCCTACCAAAATGAGCTCTTTGACCTTTTCATTTATCTTTTTGCCAAGCTCATCAAAAGGGATTTTTTTATCATAACCGCCCGCTATAAGTATAATTTTGTTTTCAAACGAATTCAGCGCAGCAATAGTCCTTGACGGACTTGATGCGATAGAATCGTTATAAAACCTAACACCGCCGATTTCGCGGACAAATTCTATTCTATGTTCAACACCGCTGAAATTTCGGGCAACGTATTTTATCGTTTCGTTTGACACTAACCCATGCATCGCGGCAATAGCCGCCATATAGTTTTCAACATTATGCTCACCCGGGATTTTTATGTCGGCCGCATCAATTACTTTGTCATCTCCATAAAAAATTGCGCCATTTCGAAGGTGAACAAGCGCATCGCCTTTGGACGAAAAATCTCTATGCTCACCCTTTGCTTCCCTACCTATTGCATTTGCAATTTCGTTTGCGGAATTGGTAACCAAAATGTCATTTTCGCCCTGAAATTTCATTATATTTTTTTTTGACTCGATATACTCGTCATATCCTTTGTGCCAATCAAGATGATTGGGAGAAATGTTTGTTATAACCGCAATCCCCGGGCTTTTTCCCATAGTAAAAAGTTGGAAGCTTGAAAGTTCCAGAACAACCTTATCCTTTTCGGATATTTTTTCAATTTCGGCAATAAGCGGGTTTCCGATATTACCGCCAATATGACAGGAGTATCCCTCTTTTTTCAGCATCTCACTTATAAGAGTTGTAGTGGTGGTTTTTCCGT
>JBAYOS010000161.1:0-3772 GCA_041678125.1 Monoglobales bacterium | reverse complement strand
TCCTTTTCTGCACATCTTACAATGGCCTCGCCCAAAGGATGCTCCGACCCCTTTTCGCCCGAAGCTGCAATTTGGAGCAGGCGGGTTTCTGTAATGTCGGGAGCGGTGATAATATCGGTTACTTCCGGTTTGCCTTCGGTGATTGTACCCGTTTTGTCAAAAACAATGGTGTTTATTTTATGAGTGGTTTCAAGTGCTTCTCCGCCCTTGATTAAAATGCCGTTTTCCGCACCTTTTCCCGTACCCACCATAATCGCGGTGGGTGTGGCAAGACCGAGCGCACAGGGGCAGGCGATAACCAAAACCGAAATAAAAATTGTCAGGGCGAATTCTAGCGACTGACCGCCGATTAACCATGCGATAAATGAAATTACAGCAATAGCAACCACTATCGGAACGAAATATCCCGAAACAATATCCGCCATTTGAGCAATAGGCGCCTTGGAGCCCTGCGCATCTTCAACCAACTTGATGATTTGTGCAAGCGCAGTGTCGCCGCCAACCTTCGTAGCCTTAAATTTAATCATACCGTTTTTGTTTAAACTTGCGGCATATACCTTATCGCCCGTTTTTTTGTCGACAGGGATACTTTCGCCCGTCAGCATGGATTCATCTATTGATGTATGACCTTCCAAAACCACACCGTCAACAGGGATTTTATCGCCCGGTTTAACTAAAATTACGTCGCCAATCTCCACTTCGTCAATAGGAACTTCAAGTTCTTTTCCATCATGAATTACAATTGCAGCTTTCGGGGCGAGCCCCATTAACTTCTTTATCGCTTCGGAAGTTTTGCCCTTGGACACCGCTTCAAGAGATTTGCCCAGCAGAATTAGCGCAATAATAACGCCTGCCGATTCAAAATAAAGTCCCTTATGCACAAGTCCGAAATCACCCGTCGCAATTTTATAAGTAGAATACAGGCTGTAAAGGACAGCCGCGGTTGTACCTATGGCAATCAGTGAATCCATATTGGGGCTTCGCTGGAAAAGTGCCTTAAAGCCTACCGTATAAAACCTGTACCCCGCAATAATAGCGGGAATCACCAGGATAATTTGCGCAACCGCATACACGAGCGGATATTGCATAGGGTTTAAAAATGCGGGAATGGGAAGAGTTATCCACGGAATCATCGGGGCCATGGCAAGATATAAAAGAGGTAACCCGAAGACCGCAGCTACAATAAACTTTGTCCAAAGCGTTTTAATTTCCTTTTCTTTTCTGAGTTTATCCTGGTCAACGGTATTTTTATTTTCGGTGCTTAAAGCTTCATATCCTAATTTTTCTATTGTCTGCTTTATTGCAGATAATCTGATAAGCTCAGGATTATATTCGATGGTTGCCCTCTCAGCTATCAAATTAACCGATGCATTTGAAACGCCGTCTAATCTGCCGACTGCTTTTTCAATCCTGCTTGCACAAGCGGCGCAAGTCATGCCACCTATTTTGACGGTTTCTTTTTTCAAAATCTTCACGCCCTTCCAATCTAATATTTCCAGTTAGCAAATATTTCTTTCGCCTGAGCTAAAAACTCTTTTGAAATTATAATTTCCGTATCGGTTGCAGTTCTGTTTTCTTCCGTAATGGGAACAGGGTTGCAACCGCCCTTTGTCACCCCGACATCATCCATACCAAATCGGTTTCCGCAATTCTGGCAGACAAGAACATCGCCTTCCTGCTTATAGTATCCTCTGCCTGAGCTGTAGCATACCTGACAGGTGTTAAAGGATGTGCGAATGGCATTGTCAGATGCCTTGACAGCTATAACCTCTAATTTTGTGCCGCCCACTTCTACAGGATAGAATCGGGCTTTTTCAGTTATTTCGCTTATCTGAATAACAAGGTTACTGCCTTTTGAAGGGACGGTGTTATTTTCGCCGACTATCTCTGTATTATTATCCGAACCGGTGTTAATCAGTATGATTGCAATAATGACAACTGCTAACGCTGAAATTGTTATTGCTAAAATTTTTCCTAACCTATTTGACATATTATTACTTCCTTTCTTTTTGCGGCATGACGGATTATTAATCTTCGCCGCCCAAATCGTCAACGACCGTTATACTACTGCGAATCATACCCATCCAGCAGCTATACGCAAATGTGCCGCTTTCGGTCGGAGTGAATTCAATAGTATTATATCCCACTTCAAGTTTTTTTTCAATATTAAACTTCGGAATGAGTATTTCGTTGTTACATCCGTTTAAATCTTTTTTCTCCGCCTTAATAATCCATTTCACGGGAATACCCTTTTGAACCGTAATTGGCTCATATCTTCCGGGGGAAAGATTTGTCCTGATTGTCTGAACATTTTCAGAGATTTTTGTTGATATTTCCGCATTATTCCCCGCCGCGGTTCCGATAGAAATCTCCGAAAGGCTCATACCGCCGCTAAACATGGATACTCCTAAAATAACAACTAAAACAGCGCTTACCGTCAATATACGGTGAGTAAATTTCCTGCTCAAGAATGAACTGATTGCCCCGAGTCCGAACATGAGGGGGACTGTTCCTAAGCTGAAAAGCAGCATGGAAAGGGCGCCTTTTATCGGAGAACCGGTTGAAAGTGCAAAAAGCTGCATTGCCTGAAGCGGACCGCAGGGCATGAGTCCGTTAAGCAGTCCGACATAAAGGGGGCTTTTGCTTTTTTTCTGTTCATTTATTTTCCCCGCAAAAATCCTGGGCATTTTTGGGTTTAATTTGCGCAGCCACGGAAAAATATTTAACATATTCAGTCCCATGATAACCATAAACACGCCCGCGGCAATCTGCACAATGCCCTTCATGGCTCCCGAAAAACTTATTACAGACCCGACCACACCGACAATTCCGCCTATGACGGTATAGGATATAACTCTCCCTACATTATATAATATACTCGGTGCAATAGTGGATTTATCGCGTTGAGGCACACATTGAGATAGGTTAATACCGCCGCACATTGCAACGCAATGCAAGGAGGTGAGCAGACCGATTATAAAAAGCATTCCATAGCCTGCACCTTCCTTTGCCTGGGGGAAGGCACCAAAAATGTTTAAAGCGCCATGCCGACTCATAATAATATAAAGGGCGGGCAGAATTACTATGGCTCCGAATGCCGTTAGTATATTTGTTTTTTTACCGGTTGATTTTACTGTTTTGTATCCAAGCTGTTCAATAATTTTGATTATTTCATTAATACTGATAATATTTTCATCATAAGAAAGGGCAGCAGTGCATGACGAGTAGCTTACCTTGACATTACTGACGCCTTTTGTGCTTTGCAGCTTTTTTTCAATTCTATTTTCACAGCTGACACAGGTCATACCGTCAATTTTAAGTGTTATTGAATGCATAACCGACCTCCTTGTTTCACTTTTTTTATTATTTGTCGGAACTGAATTACCTACTAATTTGGTAGGTTTTTTATCATAACATATATTTTATTATTTGTCAATAAGAATATAGTCGGATACATAGAAAAACTCCTTTTGCCTGATTAAATCAGTTTTGATTTCTGAAGAAGTCTTCTTACAATCATTACAACTTCAGCTCTTGTTAAGTTTTCGGTTGATGCAAGTAAATTGTTTTCTCTGCCGGGATGAAATTGAATGTGACAGCGACCTTTTTGAAAGGGCGTATGAAGAATTTAAGAATCATAATACCAAAGAACAGGCAAAAAAGATTATTTCCCTGTATAAAGGCGAATATCTGTCGGATTCTGAAGCCCTTTGGGCGGCTGCAAAAAGAATCAGATACCGCGAAATTTATGAAGAAGCCGAAAGATTTTTAT
>JBAYOS010000160.1:0-3782 GCA_041678125.1 Monoglobales bacterium | reverse complement strand
GCGGAAAAATGATTTGTAAACACCAAGCTCATAGGGTATAAAAGTATCTATATCAAAAGTGGAGCGTGTTTTATATGGCATAACATAAAGATTCTCACCGCGCTTTACATTTGCGGCAGCAATGCAGGTCTGCGAAAATGTCCTTCCGCGGTGAATATTATCACGAATCATTCGGCGAAGCAATCGCACGTTTTCGGGATGGATAATGTGATCCTCACAAATAACTCTCGTGCGTACACTTATATATATTTTAACGGTTTTATCATCCGGAACCGTGATTATATCGGGGTTTAAGGCATGGATACCCTCTAAAATAACAAGATCGCCCGGTTTTCTCTCAAGGTTTATTCCCGATTTCATTGAGTGGGCATTCGGAAAATCAAATGCGGGAAGATGAACGGATTTGCAATTTATTATATCTTCCAACTGACTGTTAAGCAGCTCTTTATTAAGCCTGTCGGGAGATTCAAGATCTAACGTTCCCTCTTTTGCGGCAATCTTTTCTTCGGGCATCAGGGAAAGAAAGTAATTATCCATCGAAAGTGCATGAGCAATGCAGCCCATCTCGCCAAGGATATTTTTCAAAAAATGGGCGGTTGTGGTTTTGCCCGAGCCTGACGGGCCGGACAAAAGTATAATAGGGCTTTTTTCACGCTCGTCAAATATGTGCTCTGCAATATTTCTGATCTGATTTAGATAATTACGGTCTGTTTCAGCGATAAACTGCTCTGCATTTTCTTTTGCTGTTGAGTTAATTTCGCTAATTGATATTTCCATATTTTGTTAGCCTTTCTGTCTTTCACTTAAGGGGATATATTCCGTAATATCCTTCACAGAGGTATATCCCGGCCTGATTATTTTATTTGCATTGATAAGCTCTTCAATACGGTGAGCGCTCCAGCCCGCTATTCTTGCAACAGCAAAAATGGGAGTGTAGAGCTCCTCGGGGAGGTCGAGCATGGAGTATGCAAAACCGCTGTAAAAATCAACGTTCGGGCTTACTCCCTTATAAATCTTGCGTTTTTCGGAGATAACGCGTGTTGCAATTTCCGCAACCTTGGTGTAAAGTTTATACTCATCTGTTCTGCCCTTTTCCTCAGACAGAGATTCCACGTGACGGCGGAACATTTCTGCTCTTGGGTCGGAAAGGGAATAAACAGCGTGCCCCATACCGTAGATAAGTCCTGAACGGTCAAAGGCTTCTTTGTTTAAAATCTTCAAAAGATATGCTTCGATTTCATCATCATTATCCCAGTTTTTGACGTTTTTGCGGATATCCGCAAACATCTGCGACACCTTAATATTTGCGCCGCCGTGCTTTGGTCCCTTCAATGAGCATAATGATGCGGCAACAGATGAATATGTGTCGGTGCCCGAGGAGGTTACAACGTGAGTTGTAAAGGTCGAGTTGTTTCCCCCGCCGTGTTCGGCGTGCAGAACAAGTGCAAGGTCTAACATCTTTGCCTCAAGATGAGTATAATTTTTGTCCGGTCTGAGCAGACGGAGAATATTTTCCGCAATGGAAAGCTCGGGCTTGGGTTTATGAATGTAAAGTCCTTTGCCAAGCACAAAGTGTCTGTAAGAATGGTAGGCATAAACAGACAAAACAGAAAAATTGGTTATAAGCTGTATAGATTGACGCAGTACGTTGGGAATGCTTAAATCGTCTGTATTTTTATCATAGCAGGAAAGGGTTAGAACGCTTCTTGCAAGCGAGTTCATAATGTCTTTGTTTGCAGCTTTCATTACCACGTCGCGAACGAAGTTTGTCGGAAGCGTACGATATTTTGATAAAAGCACTTTAAAGTCTGCAAGTTCATCAGCAGTCGGAAGATTGCTGAAAAGCAATAGATAAATGGTTTCTTCAAATCCGAATCTGTCCTCGCTTAAAAATCCGTTTACAAGGTCGCAGACATTGATTCCGCGATAGTAAAGCTCGCCCTCACACGGAACAGATTCGCCATTTACTGTTTTTGACGAAACTATGGTTGAAACCTCGGTAAGTCCGGCAACGACACCCTTGCCGTTTATATCGCGAAGACCGCGTTTTACATTGTGAACATCATATAGACTCGGGTCAATGACGCTGTTTTTTTGTGCAATATCAGATAAATAGTAAATCTCAGGAGTAATGGACGAGTAGCTGATTTTTGACATTTTATAGTCCTCCTTCTGTTGGTGTTTTAAACACATTCTGTTGTATATGGATTATTTATATGGTCGGCTGCCGCCGACTCTTTTTTGTAATTAAATGCACAGACGCAAAAAAATATTTGTGCTTATTATATCATATATGGCAAAATATTTCAAGTATATTTTATTTTACGAAAAAATTATGCGGATTATGAAAATCGGCTTGTATTATTCGGATAAATATGGTACAATAAACGTAAATTGAGGTGAAAATATGGTTTGGGAATACTTGCGAGAGGAAGAATTTAAAGAGGCAGTTATCAAATCTGCGGGAGTTTGCGTTTTGCCCATTGGCTGCTTGGAAAAACACGGTCAGCATCTGCCCGTAGGTACAGATGTAATACATGTAACCGAGGTGGTGCGCCGTGCCGCAGAGCGGGAGCCTGTCGTGGTTTTTCCGACAATGTATTTCGGCGAAAAAACGGGTGCGGGTGAATTTGCCGGAACAATAATTTTCTCTGCCGAGCTGCGTCTTAAAATACTTGAGGAAACCTGCCGTGAGATAGCGAGAAACGGATTTAAAAAGATTCTCATTTTTAACGGTCATGGTGGAAATCAATCTATGATTTCATATTTTTCAAGAAGCGTTTTATATAAAAAAAGAGATTATATGGTATTTGATTATTCGCTCGGCTCGGATTTTCCGACACCGAAAAAACTTTTATCGGACAACTACGGTCCGCTGACTGCTGAGGACAGAAGAATTTTGCAGGACTATGTTGACCAAAAGAAAAAGTACGGGCACGCCTGTTTTATAGAAACGGGCTGGATTTATGCGACACATCCCCGGCTTGTTAGATTGGATAAGGCGGCAGCTGAGAGCGGCAGTTCCACACATAGATTTGATGAATTTACCAAGAGGAAAATCAATTCCCCGTTTGAATGGATGGCGGACTACCCCAATTCGTACGCAGGTGATATGCACGAGGGAATGAACGAGCGGATAGCCGGAGCGATGCTTGAGTATTCGGTCAGGAAGGCTTCGGAGATATTCGGGTTTTTGAAAAATGAAAATATTTCGACAGAATATTATAACGAATGGGCAGAAAAATTCGGAGGGAAAAATGACTGAAACAAAAAGAAAAATACTTGGCCTGCCGCAATATACCCTGGGTGAGGAGATTATGAATGCAATAACACATGGGACAGGAGCGGTTCTCGGACTGGTCGCGCTTGTGTTTTGCGTTGTGAAATCCGCTGTGTCCCATAATACGTGGGGAGTAGTGGCAGGGGCGGTTTACGGCGGAACGCTAATAATTTTATACACCATGTCCTGCCTGTATCACGCACTCAAGGTAAACCGTGCAAAAAAAGTGTTCCAGACATTTGACCATTGCAGTATTTTTCTGCTTATCGCAGGGACATACACCCCCATAACACTTGTGTCATTACGCGGCCCTATTGGCTGGACCATATTCGGTGTGGTATGGGGAGCGGCTGTTGTCGGGATTGTTCTAAACGGAATTGATGTAAAGAAATTCAGAGTTATGTCCATGATTTGCTATATAGCTATGGGATGGATAATAGTAATATTTCTGCCCGAATTTTTAAAAAGTGTACCCTCTTCGGGGGTAGGACTGATTTTCTGG
>JBAYOS010000159.1:0-3809 GCA_041678125.1 Monoglobales bacterium | reverse complement strand
TTTGCAATACTTACAACAAGTCTGAGGTTAGCCTCGGCAAGTTCCTTTTTTGCCTGCTGGTCACCCTCAACAATTTTCTTTGCAAGCTCGGTTTCTTCCGCTAAGGATAAAAGAGGCACTTTGCCGATTTCCTTAAGATACATTCTGACGGGGTCGTCAACACTTATGCCGTCAGGAAGAGTCAGATCGATTTTTTCCTCTCCGTTTTGCTGAATTTCTTCAAGCTCTTTGTCGAGGTCGTGAACAATTTCAACCCCTAAGTTTTCAAGTTCTTCATAAACATTTTCAATCTGTTCGGGCTCAAGGTCGAGCTCGCAAAGCGCGTCCTCGACATCCTTATATGAAAGGACCGCCTTTTTCTTCCCCAAATCAATCAATTTTTTTATTGCAAGTATTTTATCATTCGACTCCATCTGTGTTTATCCTCCTGCCTGTTTTTTTCTGTTGTTTAATCAGGTCAATTATTCTGCTGAGTTCCTCAGGTGATTTTATTTTGTTTATATTGGTTTTGCTGTTTTTAATGGCAACATAAATATCCTCGGCTGCCTTTTCCGGATTTTCATAAGGCATTTCCGCCGTAAGCATTCCACTGAGACTTTTAGCATGCTGATCGTCCAGCGATGCCAAAACAGCTGCCGAATCCGCTTCAAAGCCTTTTTCTTTCAGCTGAACCAGTTTATTATAGAAAGCCTTGCATGAGTCTTTTTCAAAAAAATCCTCATTTACAAGTTTCTTCATCTTAAGATAAACCGATTTATTCGCCGCCATTAAACCAAGCAGCATACCCTCTTTATCAATTTCAGGTTTCGGCACCTTAGTTTGCCTGAAACCTTGCTTTTTTCCTTTTGAAAGCCTGTACTGTCTTATCTGAGCAAAAACCGTTTCGGGATTTACATCCATCTGAGCGGCAAAGTCTTTTACAGTCAGTTCAAGCTCCACCGGGCTTTCAATTTCAGCGAAAACTTCAACCGCTTTATTTATCAGTTCAAGCTTTTCTTCAAGAACATCCGTATTATATTGTTGTTTTAACTTGTTGATTTTATACAAAACTGCATTTTCCGAACCGATTATTAGTTGCTCGAATGCTGCAGCACCTTTTAATTTTATGTAATCATCAGGGTCCTTTGCTCCTTTCATGACAAGAACTTTCGTTCTGACGTTTACGTCTTTTAACAGAGCAATGGCGGCCGCTGTGGCCTTCTGACCTGCCTCGTCACTGTCATAGCAGAGCAAAACCTCTTTTGTATATCTTGAAATAATTCCGCAATGCTCCTTTGTAAGAGCAGTTCCGAGCGTTGCGACCGCATACTCGAATCCCGCCTTATGCAGCGCAATTACGTCCATATATCCCTCGCAAAGAATAATTCTGTCCCGACAGTGATTTTTAGCAAAATTAAGCGCAAACAGAGTTTTGCTTTTGCTGAATACCGGACTGTCTGAGGAATTAAGGTATTTGGGCAAAGATTTGTCGGTAACCCGACCGCCGAAGCCAACCACGTTACCCCTGACATCAATAATCGGAAAGATTACTCTATTTCTGAAAAAATCGTAAAGATTACCGTTTTTTTCGCTTTTTCGCGCTATTCCCGAATCTAATATTTCCTGCTCTGAAAAACCTTCTTCAAGCAAATATTTTGTCAAAGTATCATAATCGTTGGGTGCATATCCTATGCCGAATCGGACCACGGTATTTGCATCCAGTCCCCTCTCAATAAGATAATTTTGTATTACCATATTGTCGGATTTCATAAGATTTGCGTGATAAAATTTTGCCGCAAGGGAGTTGATTTTATAGATTGCCTGTTTACGTCTGTGCGTTTTATCGCTGACCTCGGGGCTATCACCCTCGGGAATGGGAATGTTTGCTCTTGCGGCAAGCATTTTCACCCCATCGACAAAATCAAGATTTTCAATGTTCATTATAAATTGCAGTACGCTTCCGCCTGCGCCGCAGCCGAAACAATGGTAAAGTTGCTTGTCCGGAGAAATGTGAAAAGAGGGCGTTTTTTCACCGTGAAACGGGCAAAGTCCTTTGTATCCGTTTCCGCTCCTTTTAAGTTTCATATATGACGAAGCAACTTCAACTATGTCGTTTGCTGCTGTTATTTCGGCTATCAGCTCATCCGGAATATAGTTCGCCATATACACATCCTCCATAAGTATTTATACAAATCTTTTCGACAAATTTTTGTTAAACCCTTTTTATTTTTTATCTTTTTTATAAGGTTTCGGTAAAAACAGTTTTTCGAAGGTGTTAATCGCATATTCGTCTGTCATACCTGCAATATAATCAGTCACAAGCCTGTCTATGCTATCAATATTGTCAAGCCGCTGAGCACCCGGAATTTTGTCGGGAAACGCCTTGTAATAACTATACAGCTCGCCTATAAGCTTGTGGACTTTTACTTCCTCTTCAAGAATACTCTTCTCATTATACACCCTTTCAAACATAAAGGCTCTCAGCTCATCCATTGCCTCTTTTACTTCGGGTGTAAACTGGAGATTGTTGAGCACCAAATCGTTAACAAGCGTATTTATACGCTTTCCGTTATTATCCCCCAAAACCGTCACGGCTCTTTTAGGCAAATCGTCATGACTTATCATTCCGCTTCTGAGAGCATCGTCTATATCATGATTTATGTAAGCAATTTTATCGGCAATCCGAACCACCCTGCCTTCATAAGTTTCGGGCATACAATTAGTTCGGTGGTTTAACAAACCGTCCCGAACCTCATAGGTCAAATTAAGACCGCAGCCGTTTTCAAGTCTGTCAACAATTCTGAGACTGTGAACATTATGCTCAAATCCTTCGGGATTAAGCTTTTGCAATGCCCTTTCGCCCGAATGTCCGAACGGGGTGTGTCCGAGGTCGTGCCCAAGGGAAATCGCCTCAATCAAATCCTCGTTAAGCCTAAGCCCCCTGCCTATCGTTCTGGCAATCTGAGACACCTCAAGTGTATGTGTAAGACGCGTTCTGAAATGGTCTTCATCAGGAATGATGAAAACCTGCGTTTTATGTTTGAGCCGCCTGAATGACTTTGAATGAATAATCTTATCTCTGTCCCTCTGATAGTCCGTTCTTAAGTCGCAAGGCTCTACGGGAAATTCTCTTCCCTTTGTAGAGTCGGCAAAGGCGGCTTTGTCTGACAAAATTAAATGTTCATTCTTTTCAGTAATTTCTCTGATTGTCAATTTAATCACTTCCGAAAAATCTATCTATATATATAATATACTACATATATAATATACTACAAAAACTCTCAAAATCCTTTTATTACATTTTATAATATATGGTTTTCAGAGCATTTTTCTCAAGTATCGGTTTGACGTGCTCCTCAAGATAGGAACAGTAAAGTGACGGCTGCTTTGCTATATCGGCATATTCACTTATTCTATCCTCAAACGCTTCTATATATTTTTTAAATTCGGACGTGATTTTCACGACAAGAATAAGTTCATCGTTATATCTGTACAGAGTGTTTTTTCCGTTAAATAAAAAGCAGTAGCAAAGATTGTTTTTCGCAAACCCCGTTATAGCATCAAAGTCGGAAAACTTGTAAACGGCCGTTCCCCTGCTTTCCTCCTCTTTGGATTTTTCCTCACATTTTTCTTCCGAATCCTTTTTTGTTATAATTAATATACAGTTTCCGCCGGCCGTTCTAACAACTTCAACCGTCAGCTTGCAATTTTTCAAATCTATTCCCGTTTGCTCGGCAACTTTAAGAATTATATCCCAAAACATATCGTTGGTGTTTGGATTGTCAGTAGAAAGATTATCATAGGTTACGTTCCATTTTTGCATATCATAT
>JBAYOS010000158.1:0-3833 GCA_041678125.1 Monoglobales bacterium | reverse complement strand
ATTGTTTGAAAATGCGCCCACGTTGAAAATACTTGTTATAAATGATAACAGAAAAATTCCGCCGTAAAGCAAAAAGGATAATCGGACATCTCCGACCAGGTAAGCCGGTATGTTAAGTATCCTGTCTATATACAAACTGCAGGGTACAAGTACAGTCGATAAAATCAAACTGCCCACAATGCCTCCGCAAAGTGCAGAGCTGAAATATTCCTGAGCCAGACTTAAATTCTCCTGCTTTTTTGCTATTGTAAAAAAACGTCCGCTTATTGATGTAATGGATACGGTTATTACCGTCAAATAATTTATAAGCTGCTGAGAAAGCGGTACAAATCCGTAACTTTCAGCGCCCATGGTGTTTATAATAAAGGGCGTTATCCAAAAGGACAAGCCCATGGAAACAGCCATACTCAAAAAATTAAATGTTAAGTTTAAAAACGATTTTTTCATTTATTCACCTGTCATCTTAATCGACTGTAATAAAACATGATAATAAAAATCTTTATTTTAACCGGCATAACAAGCAACAACAGCATTAAAATTTTATGCCTTATTTTTCTTGTTTTTAAAAATGATTCGGCAAGGTATTTCTTTATATCCCGCCTGCGCAATATTGCCTTAGCGCTTTCTATGCCTTCACGTTCTTTTAAAATATGAGATAAATTTATCATTATAATCAGTACTGCAATTTTGGCACACTCGAATCTGAGCTCTTTTTCCCTCTTGTAAAAGGTATCAAACAACACACACAGCTTTTCTATTTTTTGGGTGTCATTTGTCTTTGAATGACTGTCTTTGTACTGATAATAATTATAGTAGGGCTCGCTCATAAATACTATTGTATTCATTTTAGCCGCCATATCGAGATTGAAAAGCAAATCCTCCGAAAAAACCTTGTCGTTGCTTTCAAATTTTATATTGTTATCAATAAGAAAGCTTTTTCTAATCAGTTTGTTGCAGCATTCATAACTGTGCCCTGTCCTGAACAAATAGTTATTGAAATATGCCTTTCTGTTTTTCACATGAACTACCCTGTCAAACTTGGGCAGTTGAAAAATATACTTGCCGTCAGGAAAAATGTTGGCGATGTTGCATTGTACTATATCAGCATCGTTTTCCAATGCTTTTTTAAGCATATTCTCGTACATGTCGGCGCTGATTGTGTCATCCGCGTCAACAAACCCGATGTATTGTCCTCTTGCGTGGGACAAACCGACATTTCTTGCAATCCCCTGTCCTGATTGTTTCTCCATATTTATTACTTTGATTGACTTGTGCTCACTTGACATCTCCTCCAGAATTTCCTGTGTTTTATCGGTAGAGCCGTCATTTACCACAATTATTTCTATTCCTTTTTGCGTTTGACTGAGCACGGAATCCAGGCAACGTTTAATGGTTGCTTCATTATTATAAGTGGGTATCACAAGAGTAATCAATGGTAACATAATACTATTTTCCCTTTACAAATTCACGTTTAATTGTTTCAGAGTGTTTTTTTGCATTTTCAAAAACTTCGCCGCCGACTTCAAATACCTTGCTGCCTGACAGCGCTTTTATTACATCTTTCGTTTCAAAGTTTGAAATATAAAATCTATCCTGTCCATAGCCCAAATCATCTAAAATGAGATCGGTCTTTTTCGAATAAATTATGGGCGTAAAGGGTATTCCCATCTTTATTGACATAATGCAGCTGTGAAGGCGGATAGGCACAAAAAATGAGCATCTTGCCATATTGTTTATTATATTGCTTCCGTCGTCGTCATGGGGTATAATTTCCACCATATCTTTACTTCTGCACATACTTTTTATTGTGTAGGCGGCCGCCAGGTCATTTTCGCCTTCGACATCGAAAGCAAACAACAGAACTTTTTTGCCCTGTTTTTCTATGTATTCGTCTGCTATTTCAGCTATCTTTGTGTAATAACTCAAATTGCTGCAGCATTGCATTCTGTATGAAGAGATGCCGAGGCAGCCTTCGCCGGTATTGGGTGGTAACCATTCATCGGGTAATGAAAACACAATGTCCGGAAAACAATAGACCGGTTTTTTCCTAACCCGTTTGGAAATAAAATTGTATGAAAAACTTTCCCTTACCGTGAACAAATCATAAAGACGCATTTCAACGCCGGTAAGCCATTTTGCAAATCCGCCCGAAAACGGCCCTACGTTGCATCCTATCACGGCCATCGGCAGACCTTTTTTCTTGAGTTTGAGCTTGCTTAATATGTTCAGCACACAATAATACATGCCGGATTTGCTGGTTATCATAAACCCTGACCCGATAATTCTTAAAACAAGATCAATTTTTATATCCTGATTGTCATCCCAATCGTATATATTACTGTCACCTGCAAACGGCAGCAGCATTTCCTTTTTTCGTTCCTTGATAAAGAATTTGCAGTCGCTTAGCTGACAGGCAACTATCCTTATCATCACATCATCGCCGAAATTTCTGTCTAGATACCCTTCAATCAAAATGTTCATTTCAGCACTTCCCTCCGCAACCGGGAGATTATCTCAAACGCAACTGCAAATAGCATTCCAAACAGAATACCTATTATGAGTGAAATAAGCAGATAGAATCTTAAAGACAGTCCGGTTGAAAGGACAGTACCTGTCAACGACTCAATGTGACTGCTTACGTTTAAGCTGTTATAATCGTTGATTGTCAGACGTGTCAGTCTGTATAAATTTGACATTTTTTCTCTAATATATTGGATAATCTCTTCAGCTTCGGCTTTTGCCGCCTCATAGTCTATGCTCTCGTCGGCAGGCTTGCTGAAGGTTTCAATCACCGCTTGACAATAGTCTGACTCTATGAGTGCAGTAGCGGCACCTACGCCGTCTGATACATAGCTGTCCATCAAGTCGTCGTATGTTGTTTGGGTACGGCTTGATTTTTCATGAACAAAAATATCCTGCGTTCTGATTCCCTGGTCGTCATCTTTGGCTAAGGAATTCTTAACGGCCTCATTTCTGTCCACGAACTTTTCCATAACATTTAGGGCAAGCTCGGCTGACTTAGTTTTATGCTGGTTTGTCAGTATATACTGTTCCTGCCTGTATTTATACTTTTTAATCAAAGTATCCTTGTCCTTTGTTATCTGCGCATTGAAAATATTAGAGAACAAGGCAGGCAAATCATGGTTTTTAATTGTTTTATATCTGGTTGCCAAATCATTCATACTCATTCCGGTTGCCGGAGAGCGAAAATCCGGGTTTGAAGCGTGAAGTCCTTCAAGATATTCTATTATATCGGCTGCAGAGGTGTTTATTACTTCCGCAACCTCCAGATAATCATGGTTGTTAATATCGGAATCGTAATCGATTTCCGGAATAACCGCATTGTTTAAATATGTTTCACTGTAATATGTGCCGTAATTATCTATTACCGCCTCAAGAATATCCCTTGCATACGCGCCGTTTTTGTCACCTCCCGCCGAATACTTGATAGAATAATCTATGGGGAAATAATCATATTCTTCCCCTTCTTTGTTTTTGGATTTTTTCAGCTCAACAATTTCGTTGGGGATGATGGGCGTTATAATAATTCGTGAACGGATTCTTTCAACACTTTCTTTTATATTAAGGTCCTTGAGTGCGCCCTCTATTATGTTAGGTGCTATTATTTCATAAACATCAAGGGTCTTCCCGTCAGGCGTCAGCCCCGACTTGGCATTCTGATCGGTGTACCTGATAATTGTTTCGGCAATATATGTCTGGTTACTGTTTACATAATAACCCGTTACAAGCACTGTCATAATTACTATTGCCACTATGCCAGACATCCACTTGTTTATGTATTTAAAAATATCCCATACCGTAATTTTCATATT
>JBAYOS010000157.1:0-3834 GCA_041678125.1 Monoglobales bacterium | reverse complement strand
CGAGCAGCTTGAAAATTTCCCTGATTTCTGAGCTTTTAATGTGGGATATTCTGTCTGAAAAAATATTTGAAGTGTCCATTGGTTTTTATCCTTTCTCGTCATAACCGAAGTTTTTCAGTTCCTTTGCTTTGTTGCGCCAACCGTCGCGGGGTTTAACCCAAAGCTCCAGAAAAATCTTGTTTTCCAAAATATTCTCAAGGTCAATCCTTGCGGCTGTGCCTACTTTTTTAAGCATATCGCCGTTTTTCCCTATTATTATACTTTTGTGCGAATATTTTTCGCAGTATATATTTGCGCTGATTGAAATTTTCTTTTCGTCCTCTTTAAACTGCAACACCTCAACTGCAATTCCGTGAGGAATTTCTTTGTCAAGCAATGTGAGCAGTTTTTCACGAATAATTTCAGCGGCAAGCGCACGCATATTTATATCCGTTACCATATCCTCGGGATAGAATTTCGGTCCTTCGCCGAGGAGGCTTTCCGCCTCGGTGATAAGCGCATCGACGCCATATCCCGATTTTGCGGAAATGGGAACGGTTGCGTTAAACTCGTGGAGCGAGTTATACTTCACAATCTGCTCGGGCAGGTCAGATTTTTTCACCGCGTCAATTTTATTGATAACAAGTATCGAGGGCAGTTTGCTTGCCTTGACTTTTTTAATAATATCCATTTCGGTGTTTGTAATTTCCCTTTCGGCTGAGGTTACAAAAAATATAACATCCGCCTCAAAAATACTGCCTGACGCCACGTCAACCATGTATTCGCCCAGCTTATTTTTCGGGGTATGAATGCCGGGTGTATCAACAAATATCATCTGGCTGTCACGAGTGGTGCGGATTGCAATAATTTTGTTCCTTGTGGTCTGCGGCTTTGCAGATACAATAGCAACCTTCTGCCCCACAATTTTATTTATCAATGTAGATTTGCCGACATTTGGCAGACCGACTGCCGCAATGAATCCTGATTTGTAATTTTTCATATAAATCTTTAGCCTTTCATGCTCACAAACTATAATCACTGCGTCTTTATCCGTGAGCCGGGATAAGACGAAATTTAGTAGGTCAAAGGGGTTTTTTAGAAGGTATACCCGCTTTTCTGGGATACTGCTTCGGGCAGGGCTTAACCTTTTTCACAACTACTATTTTATGAAGCAGGTCAGTATATGGTACTGACAATTCGGCGATTTCCGACAACTCTCCGCCCAAGGTTTTTATTGCATTTTCTGCCGATTTAAGCTCCTCTGACGCGGCAGGGCCTTTGAGCGCGAGAAACATTCCCCCGACCTTTACATAGGGCAGACAGTATTCACACAAAACCGCCATATTTGCAACTGCCCTTGACAGTGCAACATCATATTTTTCCCTGTGAGCCTTATCTTGTCCGCCGTCTTCGGCGCGCGAGTGGACACACGTTGCGCCGCTGATTCCTGTGGCGTATATAACCGAATTTATAAACGCAAGCCGTTTATTTAGCGAGTCAAGCAGAGTAAGGGAAATATCTTCTCTTGCAATTTTCAGCGGAAGTCCCGGAAAACCTGCCCCGCAGCCCACATCAATAACGCTTGCACCTTCGGGAATAAATTTTGATGCGGTAAGACTGTCCAAAAAATGCTTTGTAATTATCTCCTGCGGCTCTGTTATAGCTGTGAGGTTTAAGGATTTGTTTGTTTCCGCCAGCATATCCATATAGGTCATGAACATATCCGCCTTTTCACCGTCAAGAGAAATATTAAGTTTTAAAGCGCCGTTTATAAGTAGCTCTTTCACTTTAAACCTCTTTGCTCAAGATATACCAAAAGCACCGCAATATCTGAGGGAGAAACCCCCGATATTCTTGACGCTTGTCCCAAAGATTCGGGACGGATTTGCGACAGCTTTTGCCTTGCCTCAAGTCTAAGTCCCGAAATTGCGTTATAATCTATGTCCTCGGGCATATGCTTTGATTCAAGCCGTTTAAACTGCTCAATCTGGTCAAGCTGACGCCTGATATATCCGTCATATTTGATTTTTATTTCAACCTGTTCGCAAACTTCCGCCTCAAGCGGGGGCATTGTGCAAACTTCCTTTAAATCACTGTAATGTATCTGGGGTCTGCGGAGCATATCGGAAAGGCGCAGACCTGTTTTAACCGCAGTTGTTCCCTTTTTCTCAAGAAAAGCATTAAGCTCGGGAGTGGGGGACAAAACGGTTGAACAAAGGCGGGAAATTTCCGCCTCAACCTTTGCCTGCTTTTTTAAGAATTTTTCATATCTTTCGTCTGAAATAAGGCCGATCTGATGCCCCATTTCGGTAAGTCTTGCGTCCGCGTTATCCTGACGGAGAGCAAGTCTGTACTCACTTCGCGAGGTCATCATGCGGTATGGCTCTTTTGTGCCTTTTGTTACAAGGTCATCAATTAAAGTACCGATATATGCGTCGGAACGCTGCAGAACAAACGGTTTTCTGCCGAGCACCTTGTGAGCGGCATTGATTCCCGCAATAAGTCCCTGTGCGCCCGCCTCCTCGTAACCGGAGCTTCCGTTAAACTGCCCCGCGCCGAAAAGACCGCTGTATTCTTTAAATTCAAGCGTAGGTTTTAGCTGAAGAGGATTGACGCAGTCATATTCAATAGCATACGCCATTCGCATAATCTGTGCGTTTTCAAGGCCTTTAACTGAATGAATCATCTGCATCTGCACCTCTTCGGGAAGGGACGTGGAAAATCCCTGGACATACATTTCCTCGGTATGAAGCCCCATAGGCTCAATGAAAAGCTGATGCCTGTCCTTGTCGGCAAAGCGCACAACCTTGTCCTCAATGGAGGGGCAATATCTCGGACCGACACCTTCAATCATACCTGAATATAAAGGGGAGCGGTGAAGATTTGATTTTATTATATCGTGAGTTTTTGTACTTGTATAGGTAAGATAACAGGATACCTTATTTTCAAGTCCTTCGGGGAATGTATCAAAAGAAAAAGGAGTAATTTTTTCATCACCCCGCTGTTCTTCCATAACAGAAAAATCAACCGAGGAGCGGCGGATTCTCGCCGGAGTACCCGTTTTAAACCGCATAAGCTCAATTCCCGCATTTTTAAGACAATCGGACAGTGAGTTTGAAGGGAACATCCCGTCGGGACCTCCGCTGTAGCTCACCTCACCGATTATTATTTTTCCTTTAAGGTATGTGCCCGTCGCAATAATCACGCAGGAACATTCATACATTCCGCCCGTATGGCTGACAACACCTTTTACGCTTTTATCGTCATTAAATAATATTTCAACAATCTCGCCCTGGCGTATATGGAGATTTTCGGTCAGCTCAAGACGGTGTTTCATCTCGCGAGAGTATGCGTTTCTGTCTATTTGTGCCCTAAGAGAGTGAACTGCAGGCCCTTTGCCCACATTGAGCATACGCGACTGGATAAAGGTCTTGTCCGCCATTTTGCCCATTTCACCGCCCAAGGCGTCAATTTCTCTGACAAGATGACCCTTTGCCGTGCCCCCGATATTGGGGTTGCAGGGCATATTTGCAATACTGTCAAGGTTTATGGCAAAAAGGGCAGTAGACGCGCCAAGCCGAGCCGCCGCAAGAGCAGCTTCACAGCCTGCGTGACCGCCGCCGATTACAATTATATCATATTTACCTGCTTGATAAAGCTGCATTTTTTTCAATCCTTTAAAACTAGTGTCATAATGTTTGCATCCTCGACCGGATATGAGTAAAATCCTTTTCGGATTCCCTGAGATACAAACCCGAATTTTTCATATAAACCTATTGCGGCGCTGTTTGAAATTCTGACTTCAAGTGTTATAAAGTCACAGCCCTCGCAATAACAAATTATTTCATTTAAAAT
>JBAYOS010000156.1:0-3879 GCA_041678125.1 Monoglobales bacterium | reverse complement strand
TTTAAAATATTATTTACTTCTAACATTTACGCAGCCTCCTTGCTTTTTTTCGGGGGCTTTGAAAAATAGGTTTTTTTCAGGTATGGTGTTGCAAGGAAAATCGCAACAACGAGTGCTGAAAGCATTTTAAGAAGGTCGGTATCAATGCCCAGGAATATTACAATCTGGTAAACGATATAATAGACAACGCCGCCTATTATAACGCCAAGCAGGCGAACAAAGAAATTCTGCGCAACCTTTGAGAAAATTGCTTCGCCGATTATTACTGCGGCAAGACCGATTACAATAGCGCCTCTGCCATCATTTATGTCAGCTTTGCCCGAATATTGCGCAAGAAGAGCACCCGAGAGAGCAACAATTCCGTTTGAAAGAATGAATCCTATTATTTTATTGTAGCTTGTGTTAATTCCCTGAGCTCTTGCCATTTTTTCATTACAGCCTGTTGCGCGGATTCCCGCACCGTATTTTGTTCCGAAAAACCAGTAAAGTAAAACGGTGAGAATGACACAGAAGAAGATTAAAACTACAAGTGATTCATCTTTTCTAAGCTGAGTCAAAAGAACATTAAAGGTTCTTGCAGGCAGGGCCTGGTTTGCCTTGCCCATAATTTTTAAGTTTACCGACCACAAAATCAGCTGAGTTAAAATTCCCGCAAGAATTGCAGGAATTCCCATTAATGTGTGGAAAATACCCGTAACAAGTCCGCAAAGCATACCTGCGATAATTGCGATAAGCATTGCGGGCCAAACGCTCCAGCCCGCAGCCATGAGCATTGCGCATACTGCCATGCCCGTTACCATAGAGCCGTCAACCGTCAGGTCTGCCAGGTCAAGAATTTTATATGTTATATAGACGCCGACTGCCATAATACCCCATATCATGCCCTGGGCAATGGCACCGGGTAAGGCTTTTAGAATATCCATAATAATTCTCCAATCAGATATTAAATATTATGAAAGTATTCCGCCTGCCGATTGACAGGCGGAATAAATTTTTTCGTAAAGTTTAGTCTAACGGCTCATAGCCTTCGGGAATTTTTATTCCGAGTTCGTCGCAAATTGCTTTGTTGTATTTTTTAACAGGATTCGGGTCGTATGCGATTGGCATATTCTTAATATCCTGCTCGCCCTTTAACACAGCAGCCGCCATTTCGCCTGTTTTCTTTCCGAGCTCCTTGTAGCTGATGGATAATGTAGCGATTCCGCAACCCTTGCAGATTCCTGCTTCACCTGCAATAATAGGTGTTTTTGTAGGAAGAACAACGTTGTTGATTGTTTCTGTGCAGGATGCGGCAGTATTGTCTGTCGGGATATAGATAGCGTCAGAATATGCTGCGGCAGCTTCTGCAACCTGTGCAACGTCGGAAGAAGCGGAGAATGCAAATTCTTTTACTTCAAGATTTTTGCCTTCGAGATATTTTTTAACAACTGCTACCTGATATGCGGAGTTGGGCTCAGCCGAGCAGTAAAGCAGACCGACTTTTTTAGCTGTGGGGATAAGGTCGATAATCATCTGAGCCTGCTCATCAAGAGGAGCAAGGTCCGATGTACCGGAGATGTTTCCGCCGACTGTTCCGTTAAAGTCTTTGATTTCAAGAGCAACGCCATATTCTGTAATGGAGGTGCCGAGAATCGGAATAGTCATTGTAGCATTTGCAGCTGCCTGAAGAGCGCCTGTTGCGTTCGCCATAATGAGGTCAACATTTTTGGAAACAAAGTCGTTGACAATGGTTGTGGCAGTGTTGTTTTCACCTGCAGCATTCTGCACGATAAATTCAACATTTTCTTCGCCCAGGGCAGCGGTAACAGCTTCAATAAAGCCTTCTGTAGCAGCATCAAGAGCTTCGTGCGTTACAAGCTGACAGATACCTATTGTATATTTGCCGTCTTTTTTTGTAGCTGAACAACCCGCAAATGCAACGATGCAAAGTACCATACAGATGATTAAAGCCAAAAGTTTTTTCATAATATTAATCCTCCTGTTTGTATATTTTTTTCTTTATATATTTGTATAAATATACCACATCTGGTTGTTTTTGTCAAGAAAAATCGCATAAAAAGTGGGTATCTGACACCATGTTGACAAAAATCGTTTCATACTATATAATATAGTTGTAAAAAATAATTTATTGGAGTGTGGTTAAGACTTGGACGGTAGTACGGGGTTAAGTATACTGAGCATAGTAATTCTTATTATTATTTCAGCATTTTTCTCTTTGTCTGAGGCGGCGGTCAGTGAAGCAAGCAGACTGAAAATAAAAGCAAAAGCCGAAGACGGTGATAAAAAGGCTAAAACGGCTTTAAAGCTTATCAATAATTTTGAAAAAACAATACTGTCGATTCTTGTCGGAAAAAATATAGCCATTGTTGTTGCAACTTCTGTTGCCACGGTTATGGCGGCGACCTTATGGCAGGAGCGCGGGGTGATTGTTTCAACAATTTTAATGGTGGCAATTATTCTGGTGTTTGGTGAAATTTTGCCGAAAAGCCTTGTAAAGACAGATGCTGAAAAGGTTCTTGTAATAATCGCAAAAACCTTGCGTTTGGTTTGTAAACTTCTGATACCCGTTACAATTTTATTCTCGTGGATGAACAGCGCTTTTATCGGCAAGGATGATGCCGAGGAGAAAAAACCCTCATATACGGAAGATGAGCTTAAGGTAATTATGGATGAGGTTGAAGGAGAGGGTGTTCTTGAAGAAGGGGAGCGCGAACTTGCGCAAAATGCGCTTGATTTCGACGAGACTGAGGTCGGTGAAATACTCACTCCGAGAGTTAATCTTGTTGCCGTGGATATCGAAAAGGGCATTGAAAAGATTAAAGAAGCGGTGCTGGAAGAGAAATATACAAGAATTCCCGTTTACAGAGAATCTATTGATAATATTATAGGTATAATAAACGCAAAGGACTTTTTGGCGGCACTCTTAAGCAACAGCGAGGTGGACGTTGAAGGCCTTATGCAGGAGGCATTGTTCCTGCCGGATAATATGAAAATTTCGGCGGCGCTGTCTTTAATGCAAAAGGATAAGGTACAGCTTGCCATTGTTACCGACCAGTATGGCGGAACGGCCGGCATTGTTACAATGGAGGATATTTTGGAGGAGCTTGTAGGTGAAATATGGGACGAGCATGACGAGGTTCTTCAGCTTATTGAGCCCCTTTCTCCGTTAAGCTTCCGTGTGAACGGTAACATGGACACATGTGATATGCTTGACGCCATCGGATTTGACGGGGATGAGATTGAAAGCAGATATAACACCGTCGGCGGTTGGGCGACCGAGGTTTTGGGTAAGATTCCCGAGCCGGGCGAAGCATTTGAATATAAAAACCTCAGGATTGAGGTTGAAGAGGTTGAGGATAACAGAGTTCTTTTCCTGAAGGTTGAGTACACAAGCTCTCCCGAGGAAGAAGAGGAAGAGGACGAGGATTAAGTTTATTATGAGTATTCCGGACAATTGCGGGCGCTTTTGCGCGTGAGGAAAGTCCGGGCTCCACAGGGCAGGGTGCCGGATAACATCCGGTGGAGGCGACTCTAAGGAAAGTGCAACAGAGATATACCGCCGCGATTTTCGCGGTAAGGGTGGAAAGGCGAGGTAAGAGCTCACCCGCCGCGCAGGAGACTGCGCGGCGCTGTAAACCCCACTCGGAGCAACATTGGGGATGATAAGTCGGCCCGACATTTCCCCTCGTATGGCTAAAGCCTGTCAGCAATGGCAGGCGTAGATAGATAATTGTCTGCAAAACAGAACCCGGCTTACAGGAATACTCATTATTATAAAAAATTACCCGACAAACGGCGGTGCTGCTTAGGGATTATTCGCCCAAAAATCATTATTTTAGCGCATAGCTATGTCGAAAGCGTTTGAAATCCGCCAGGATG
>JBAYOS010000155.1:0-3909 GCA_041678125.1 Monoglobales bacterium | reverse complement strand
TTTTTGAAAAAATTATGACAAGAGCCTCGGGCGGAGTTGATTATTCACAGGAGGAAAAGCTCTATTACAGGAACGACTCTCCCGATAAATCAACCGACCAAAAATGCGAGTTTATTATGATTGACAAAAACCTGTGCGAGGGAGAATGCGAATCGGGCGAGGCGGATTACATTGCCGAACGAATTATAAAGCTTGTCGGGACGGGATATAAATTCAAAGACATTGCCATTTTGACGAGAAGTGTAAAAAATAAAGCGGCTGAAATCGAAAAGGCATTGAAGCTGCGAAACATTCCTTATTTTACAGACGGCGGAAAAGGCCAGTTTGAAAGTCTTGAAATTGGTATTCTGACAACAATGCTTAAAGTAATTGACAATCCCATGCAGGATATTGAGCTTGCGTCCCTCTTGAGGAGTCCGATTTTCGGGTTTGACGAAAACCTGCTTGCAAGAATAAGACTTGAGAAAAAAGGCCCCTTTTACGGTGCGCTCATTAAATATTCTGCGGGAGCGGGTGAGGGGGCACAGCTTTGCCGCGATTTTTTGAACACCCTTTCCGTTTGGCGGGATAAGGTGCTGTTCACTCCCGTTGATGAGTTCATAGAATACATTATTTCCGCCAGCGGACTTGATGTTTTTGCAATATCTCTGCCGGGAGGCGAGCAGAGGGCGGCAAACCTTAAAATGTTTGTTCTGCAGGCGAGGATTTTGCAAAACAGCGGATTTAAAGGTTTATTTGCCTTTGTAAGCTATATTGACAGATTAACTGCAGGAGGGGACGGAGCGGAAGCAAAGCTCCTTTCCGAAAACAGTAATGTTGTGAGAATAATGACCATCCATAAATCCAAGGGTCTTGAATTCCCGGTGGTATTCCTTTATAGCTGTGATTCGGACTTTATGAAAAATGATTTGAGAGGGAATATACTGCTTCATAAAACGGCGGGATTAGGCGTTAAGTTCTTGGATTATAAAAGAAAAATCAGGTATCCCTTAGTTTCCTACGAAGCAGTAAAAAAGATGATTGCCGAGGACAATATTTCAGAGGAAATGAGGGTATTATACGTTGCATTGACCCGTGCGAAAGAAAAGCTTATTTGTACCGCCTCAATAAAAGATGCCAAAAAATTTGTCGACAGAGGTGCTGTCGGTGAAGAGGCAACATCTTTTGAAGCATTAAACGTCAGCAGTTTTGCGGAATGGATAGTCCGCGGAATTGATGAAAACTGGATTTTGGAATATGTTTCTCCCGATGAAATCGGTGTGTCTTATTTTGAGGATGACGTTCAAGAGAAAGAAGATAAAAAGGCTGTTGACTTTGCTGAAGTAAAGGAAATTTTTGAGTATAAATATCCATTTGAAAAGGCGTCAAGACTTCCGTCCAAGCTTTCGGTCAGCGAGGTAAAAAGACACCGAGAATATGAATCTCCCGGAGAAACAAAGCTTTATGTGCCTGATATTTTTGAAAAACCCACATTCCTTTCGGAGGAAAAAATTTCTGCGGCCGAAATCGGTATTATAAACCATCTTGTGCTGAAGCATATTGATTTTAAAAACCCCGCGGTCGAAGATTGCATTGAGAAGCTTGTAGAAAAAGGGCTTATGTCGGAAAAGGAAGTAGAATTTGTAGATGTGGCGGCAATCAGTGCCTTTTTCTCGAGTGATATAGGAAAGAGAGCATTAAAATCGGACGAGGTAAAAAGAGAGCTTTCGTTTGCGGTCAATATTCGGGCTGACGAGCTTTTTTCGGGGCAGGAATATACTGATGAAACCGTTGTCCTTCAGGGCGTAATTGACCTTGTATTTAAAGAAAATGACAAAATGGTAATAGTCGATTACAAAACTGATCGGTTCCTTGATGCTGAAAGGAAAAAACAATATTTTGTTCAGCTTGAACTTTATGAAAAAGCGGTTCAAAAAATATTTGGGCTCGGTGTTTCCGAAAAGTACCTTTATATGCTCAGTAAGCAAGAAATGATAAAAGCCGATACATAACGGCGGTGCTTCGCAGCACCACCAAAAAGTATCGGCTTTTTGGTTTTTATAAATTATCAATCTCTTTGAGCCAAATTTCGGCGCATGCATCGCTTGGCATGCGAAGGTCTCCGCGAGGGGACAGGGCCACCGAGCCAACCTTCGGACCGTCCGGCATTGCAGATCGTTTGAACTGTGATGCAAAAAATCTCTGGTAACAAAGTCTTTGCCATTTTAATATGGTCTTGTCATCATATTCTGTATGAGTGCAAAGTGCAAGATAGTAAATTTTCGCAGGAGAAAATCCATATCTGAGCATATAGTAAATAAAGAAATCGTGCAGCTCGTAGGGGCCGACAATGTCCTCTGTCTGCTGAGCGATTGTGTCACCGTCGGGCGGCAGGAGCTCGGGACTTATCGGAGTATCAACAATATCATACAAAATATTTTTAAGATTTTCATTATCTGAAAGCGTCGCATAGTATTTAACAATGTGCCTGATAATTGTTTTTGGCACACCGGAGTTAACCGCATACATGGACATCTGGTCGCCGTTGTAGGTGGCAAACCCGAGTGCAAGCTCCGATAAATCGCCTGTACCGATAACAATTCCGCCTGTTTTGTTCGCAATATCCATCAGCACCTGCGTGCGTTCGCGAGCTTGTGCATTTTCAAAGGTGGTGTCAAAGTCGGTAGCCGACTGACCGATGTCATTAAAATGGGATTTGACCGACTCTGTAATGTCAACGGTCATAAACTCAACACCAAGCTCTTCACAAAGTGCCTGAGCGTTTGATTTAGTTCTCTCGGTCGTGCCGAAACAGGGCATACTGATTGCGACAATGTCCGAAACGGGGATGCCAAGTTTTTTATGAGCCATTGTCGTTACGATAAGAGCAAGGCAGGAATCAAGACCGCCTGAAACGCCTATTATGGATTTTTTGCAGCCTGTATGCTTTATTCGCTTTGCAAGTCCTGCTGACTGAATTGTTAAAATATCAACACAGCGTTTGTCCCGTTCGGATATTCTGTCGGGCACAAAAGGATTTTTAGGAATTGCGCGCGTAAGCTGGGTATCGGTTACGGTCATATCAAAATAAACGGTTTGATACCCTTCTGTTCTGATGTTGGAAAAAGGCGCAATTCTGCGGCGCTCGCAGCAAAGCTTGTCCACATCAATTTCCGATACTAATAGATTCTGGTCGAAGAGCGGTGTTTGGGTCAAAATTGTACCGTTTTCCGCAATTATGTTATGAGAAGAAAAAACAAGGTCGGTCGTAGATTCCGAGTCAGAAGCGTTGGCGAAAACATAACCGCTGTTTGTTTTTCCAGACTGTGATTTTATAAGCAGACGTCGGTATTCGCTTTTTTCAATAATTTCATTGCTGGCGGAAAGGTTTGCAATAATGGTCGCACCCGCCGCGGCATGGTAGGTTGACGGGGGAATGGGGTGCCAGATATCCTCGCAAATCTCAACACCGATACAGAATTCGGGCATATTTCTGCATTTAAACAAAAGCTTTGTGCCGAAGGGATATTCTGCGCCGTCTATTGTGATGGTGCCGTTTTTCTCAGGTGCCTCATCAAAATATCTTTTTTCGATAAATTCGATATAATTCGGGATAACCGATTTGGGGACAACACCTAAGAGCGTTCCGCTATAAATTACCGCTGCGCAGTTATATAACCGATTGTTGTTTACAAGCGGCAGACCGACTATTATTACAGTATCAACAGAACGGGAGGCTTTAATAATCCTGTACAGTCCTGCCAAAGTTGATGCAAGCAAGGTGTTTTGGAAAATAAGGTCTCCGCAGCTATACCCTGTAATTGAAAGCTCGGGGAAAACTAACAGCTTAACACCCAGCCTTGAAGAATCCTTTATATAACCGATAATCTCTGTGACGTTATAATCACAGTCCGCAACATTAAGCGCAGG
>JBAYOS010000154.1:0-3913 GCA_041678125.1 Monoglobales bacterium | reverse complement strand
TGGTCTGCAGCGCGGCAGCAGTTCACAAGCTTTACGAAACACCTGCGCTTGTTTTAGATATGGGAACCGCAACCAAAATGTCGGTGGTTGATTCGAGCGGCGCCTTTTTAGGTGTGTCAATTATTCCGGGTGTACAGATAAGTCTTCACGCTCTTGCGGGAATGACTGCTCAACTCCCGCAAATCAGTCTTGATGCACCAAAATCGGTAATCGGCAGGAATACGGTTGACTCAATGCAATCGGGCGTTGTTTTCGGAAATGCCAGCTTAATTGACGGCATGATAGGGAAAATAAAAAAAGAGTTCGGAGATTTGGCCATTGTCGCAACGGGGGGACTCGCTGCATCAATAGTTCCTTATTGCGAGGAAAAGATGATACTTGACGAAAATTTAATACTTAAAGGTCTTTATACCATTTACAAGAAAAATGTTTAAAAAATTTTATGCGTTGCATCCATGGTCGCTTAAAAACTAAGTGACTAAATAAAAGGAGCGACAGCAAGGAGGAATTTTTAATGATAAACAGAAAAATGGCAACATCAACAATGGTAATCGGCGCAATACTTACTGCACTTGTAATAGTGCTGCAGTATTTCAGCATGACAGTAAAAGTAGGTCCTGCGCAGCTCACTCTGGTACTTGTTCCGATAATTATCGGTGCGGCAACGTGCGGATGGGGTATGGCAACATGGCTTGGCTTTATGTTTGGTATTGCAGTTCTTATTACGGGAGCCGGCGAACCCTTTTTCACAATTAACCCGCTCGGAACAATTGTGACTGTTCTCGTAAAGGGTACAGCATGCGGACTTTTGGCAGGTCTTACCTACAAGGCTTTAAAAAGGGTGAACCAATACTTTGCGGTTTTAGCGGCATCGGTAGTATGCCCGGTGGTAAACACAGGAATTTTCCTGCTGCTTTGCCCGTTGTTCTGGATGGATACAATTAAAGGCTGGGCAGAGGGAGCCGGTTTCGGCGACAATGTAGTGCTGTTTATGTTTGTAGGACTTGCGGGAATGAATTTTCTTGTAGAGCTTTTGGTAAACATTGTATTAAACCCTGTTATAACCAGACTTTTGAATTATAAAAAAGCATAAAATTTTTATCCCTGCAGGCTTGTTTAGTCCGCAGGGATATTGAAATCTTATGGATAATTGCTTTAAAAAATTTTAGGAAGTATTGAAATGTTGTCCAAAGTAGAAATTCGCAAAATACTTATTGAAAAACGCGCACAAATGTCTGAAGCGGAGGTGCATGAGAAAAGCAGCGCCGCGGCAGATGTGTTTTTATCAAGTGGAATCTATAAAAATTCCGACTGCATAATGATTTATATGCAGCTTGGCAACGAAACGGATACATCAGAGATAATGAAGGCTGCTTTCCGTGACGGGAAAAAACTTGTTTTGCCTGTCACAGACCCGAAAGGCTTTGAGATAACACCCGTTTTGATTGCTGAAGATACCACATTTGCTCAAGGTACATTTTCGGTGACAGAACCTGTCGGAGCAAAAAAAGCGAACATTTCCGATATTGACGTTGTAATTGTTCCCGGATTATCCTTTGATAAAAAGGGGAACAGACTCGGTTTCGGAAAAGGCTGTTATGATAAATTTCTAATCAATGCAAATGCCTTGAAGGTCGGATACTGCTATGACTTTCAGGTTTTAGACGAAATTCCGGCAGACGAACATGATATTAAAATGGATTATTTAATTACAGAAAAAGGGTTAGTTAAAATTTAGGTAAAGCCGATAACAGGCAAAGAAATTCTTATCAATTTTACCCTGCCGATAAGAATATTTTAATATACTTAAGCTGATGCAGGGCAGCAGAACGGAGATTTTTATGGCAAACAATATCTGGCATGACATTTCGCCAAAAAGGATTACAACAGAGGACTTTATATGTGTAATTGAGATTTCAAAGGGTAGCAGGAAAAAGTATGAGCTTGATAAGGAGACAGGATATATAATTCTTGACAGAATTTTATATACATCCACCCACTATCCTGCAAACTACGGTTTTATTCCCCGAACCTATGGCGATGATAATGACCCGCTCGACGTGCTTTTAATCTGCGCTGAGCCTCTTGAACCCCTGTCGCTTGTCCGTGCTTATCCGATTGGTGTGATTACAATGGTTGATAACGGCCGCTCGGATGAAAAGATTATTGCAATACCATACAATGACCCGAATTATAATCACTTTACCGATATTGACCAGCTGCCCAAACATATTTTTGACGAAATGAAACATTTCTTCTCAGTTTATAAAAATCTTGAAAATAAAGAAACCGCTGTTGATGAAGTGCAGGGCAGAGAAGTTTCTGTAAAAATCATTGAAAAAGCAATTAACAATTATGTTGAAATCTTCTGTAAATAAAATAGATAAAAATCCGCATCAATGATGCGGATTTATTTTTATTCTTTTGGTAGGCTTTGTATATACCTGTGCATTGCCTCGGCAACTACTTTACTTCTGGCAACCGCTTCGACAACCGTTCTTGAACCGTTTACAACGTCACCTGATGCGAAAATTCCCGGATATGTGGTATTACCGTCCTCATCGGCAACAAGCAGGCCTCTTTGATTAACCTCAAGACCTGAAGTGGAGGAAACAATAACATCTCTCGGCCCTTGGCTTACAGCTATAATCACGGAATCTGAAGGGTAGAATTGGTCACTACCCTCAATTTCCTCAAAGGTGCCATCGTCTTTTTCAATTATATCGCGGAAAAGAACGCCGTCTTCTTTTATTTCGACGGGTTTGCGGTTATACTCAAACTTTACTCCTTCGAGCTTCGCATAGGAAAATTCATAGTCGCTTGCGGCAACTTTTTTTGTTATTGAAAAACAGGTAACCTTACGACTGCCGTTGCGGATAACAGTCCTTGCGACGTCCATAGCGGCATTGCCAGCGCCGATTATTGTAACATTGTCGCCCAAATTATATACAGAGGGGTTATTTAGATAATTAACGGCAAAATGAACATTTCCAAGTGTTTCACCTTTAATATGCAGCACGTTCGGGCGCCATACGCCTGTGCCAATAAATATAGCTTTATAACCGTCGCGGAACAAATCCTTTATGGTTATTGCGTCACCAATTCGTGTGTTGGGACGAATTCTTATGCCCTTAAGCTCTATATGACGGTACTGCAGGTCGTCAAGAACACTTTTGGGCAGACGAAATTCGGGTATCCCATAACGCAGAATACCGCCGATTTTATCTTTGCCCTCAAATATTGTAACCTGGTATCCGTATCGGGCAAGAAAGATGGCTATAGTAATCCCTGCAGGACCTGAGCCTACAATAGCTACTTTATGTCCGTTTGGTTTTGACGGACCGTCAACTATCTTTGGTGCGTAAGCATCGGAAATATAGTTTTCAATAGCTGAAAAGTGAACAGGTGCGCCCTTTTTTGCAAGGACGCAATGCCCCTCACACTGGTTTTCGTGATTGCATATAAGACTGCATATTGTGGTAAGCGGATTATTTAAAAATAAAAGATTGCCTGCTTCGTCAAGCTTATTCTCTTTTAAAAGACGAATAACCTTTGCTATGGGTGTGTCTATCGGACAACCCTTTTGACATTGCGGGTTTTTACATTCAAGGCAGCGGTTAGCTTCGTCTAAAATATGTAATGCCATATCATATATCTCCTTTATGGATTTTCTATATTATATCATATTATTTTCAGAATTACAATTATCTCTTTTATTTTTTATAATAAAAAGGCTTTCGAATTCAATTCGAAAGCCTTAATTTTTTTAACCGTTCAAGAATCTTGATAAAAATTCTTTTGTTTCTTCTTTTTGCGGATTGCCAAAAATATCTTCGGGAGTGCCTTCTTCGCAAATAACACCGTTATTCATGAATACTACATGATTTGCAACATCCCTTGCAAAAGCCATTTC
>JBAYOS010000153.1:0-3926 GCA_041678125.1 Monoglobales bacterium | reverse complement strand
TTTTTATGGGAGTTCCCGTCAGCGTTGTAAAGGGTATGATTCTCCCTGTTATTTTACCTTTTAACCTTATTAGAACAATCGTAAATACTCTGATTTCAATTTCGGTATATAAACTTATCCCACGAAAGTATATATAAAATTAACGGATATGCTTTGCATATCCGTTTTATTTTTATTTTAAACTTGAAAGATAGTTTGAAGGATTAACAGGTATACCGTTTTCGCGTACCTCAAAATGCAGATGAGGTCCTGTTGAATATCCGGTATTGCCGAGTTTACCTATTATTTTGCCCTTTTCAACAACGTCGCCTACATTAACACTTATCGAATCAAGGTGAGCATACCATGTCTGAATACCGTTTTGGTGGTCAATTATAACTATATTTCCATAACCGTTCTTTTGGTATTCTGCGGTTACTACAATCCCGTTATCAGTGGCACTTATCGGATCACCGACATCACCGCAAATGTCCGTACCTGTATGCTTTCTGCCCCATCTCGCTCCGAAACGCGAGGTGATTGTACCGAAATAGGGTTGCAAAAACTCTCCAGTTCCAACCGACGGATGCTGCATGGTTCCCACCATTACAACCTCATTTACAGGCTCATTTATTACTTGTGATGAAATAATAGTCGTTCCGCTGACTGCTCCGTTAACTTCCGTAACCTTAGCGGTAACCTCCATTACTCCCTTTTGACCCTCGCTTGAAACTTTTTCTTCGTTCACATACAACTCATCCGTGGGGTTTTTGATGGTTCCATACATCAGATCAGCATTGTAAACAGATGTTTTTTCGGTTTGTACCCTTAAGACATTTTTCAGCAAATTAACCGCCAGCTTTTCATCTGTCAGATAATAAATTGCCTCAAAGCGACTTTCTATCTTTACATCATTAAGAATCTGTTTGTTTTCACCACTGTAAATTGACGTTGCCTTATCAATATAGGACTTTGCCGCCTCTTCACTTTTCGCAAATGCTATGTCCTGACCGTCAACATTTATTACATAAAATTTGCTTATGGCATTTGATTGCATCATAACGTTATCAACAATTTTATCATTAAGTGTAAGTCCCGTTTTCGGTGCAACCGTAAATACAAATTTCGGAAGATTTATTATTTCGTAACCTTCGCCTACAAGCGATGCTATTTTCTCATTTGCGGTTTCAAAAGCTTTCAGAAAGTCTTCTTTTTCTTCCACAATAGCAACCTTCTCACCGTTTAAATAAACCTCATATCCGGTTGTGAAAAAAGCTGCGATCATTAAAGAGCAGAGAATAATTCCTACTGCCATTCCCGAAACCTTGACAATCTGCAAATGCTCTCCTGCAAAATCTGCTGTAGCTTTTATAATACTATTCAATTTTGACTTGACTTGTTTTGCCAGTGTAAAAAATATACCCATTGTTTCTCCTTTTGCCAAAGACTTTTTTTATTATACTACACTTTGTATATTTTGTCAAATTTACCCATGAATATTTTACACAACTTTCACACAAAATATGTCAAAATAAAAAAGACGCGGCTAAACTAACCGCATCTTTTAAGTTTATTAAGACTAAATTACTTAAGTTCAACCTTAGCGCCTGCTTCTTCAAGCTTAGCTTTGATTGACTCAGCTTCATCTTTAGAAACGCCTTCTTTAATTGTTTTAGGAGCGCCGTCAACCATGTCTTTAGCTTCTTTGAGGCCAAGACCTGTGATTTCCTTAACAATTTTAACAACGCCGAGTTTGCTTGCACCAGCATCAGCGAGTACAACATCAAATTCTGTTTTTTCTTCAGCAGCGACGCCTGCAGCAGCACCGCCTGCAGCAGCTACCATTACAGGAGCAGTAGCGGATACGCCGAATTCTTCTTCGATTGCTTTAACGAGTTCAGAAAGTTCAAGAACTGTCATAGACTTAATTTCTTCAATAAATTTTTCTATATTAGCCATTTTAATATACCTCCGTATTTATTTTTTATAATTTTTGATTATTCAGCAGGAGTTTCTGCTGTTTCCTCTGCAGCTTCTTCAGCTACAGGCTCTTCGGCAGCAGGAGCTACCTCTTCAGCAACGGGTGTTACTTCTTCTGCAACAGGTTCCTCAGCAGCGGGAGCTGCTTCTTCTGCTGCAGCCTCTGCGCCGTCACCGTTTTTTTCAGCAACAGCATTAAGAGCAACTGCGAGACCGCGAATTGTTCCGAGAAGTGCGGAAGCAAGCATTGTAAGGAGTGCTTCTCTTGACGGAAGGTCTGCGAGTGCGTTGATTTGGTCGATAGAAAGTACTTTCCCATCAGCAAAACCGGATTTGAAAGAAATTTCAAGTGTTGAATTTGCTTTCACAAAATCTTTGAACACTTTTGCGGGAGCAACTGCATCATCAACTGATGTTGCGATTGCCGTTGTTCCCTCGAGAACTGCTTCAAGCTCATCGAGGCCTGCTTCTCTAACAGCGAGCTTTAAGAGAGTATTTTTAACTACTTCATACTTAACGCCTGCTTCTCTGAAAGTTTTACGAAGCTTAGTGTCCTGTTCAACATTGATACCTTTGTAATCAACAAGTACGCCGGCTGTGGAATTTTTGAGTCTTTCTGCAAGTTCGGATACGATTTGTTTCTTTTCTTCAAGAACTTTTGCGCTTGGCATGTAATTCACCTCCTAATATTGTAAGTGAGTACATCTTTAAAAAAACGGTTCCCCGCAAAAAAGACAGGAAACCGCTTATCAGTCGATTAGTGTACTCCTGGGCAGGACTTACCTTTTTGCCTGCTGTCTTTGGAATATATTTTAATTTTTATTAAAATATCTGATTAACCCATCAGCTTAGCTGAGTTAACTTTAACGCCGGGGCCCATTGTAGATGATATTGTTACGCTCTTAAGGTACTGACCTTTGGCTGCTGCCGGTTTAGCCTTAATGATAGCGTTCATAAGTGTTTCAAAGTTTTCACGGAGTTTTTCCGGACCGAATGAAACCTTACCTACGGGGCAGTGGATAATGTTTGTTTTATCAAGTCTGTACTCGATTTTACCGGCTTTAATATCATTGATTGCTTTTGTTACATCCATTGTAACAGTACCTGCTTTGGGGTTAGGCATAAGACCTTTAGGTCCGAGAACCTTACCAAGTCTACCTACAACACCCATCATGTCAGGTGTAGCAACTATAATGTCATATTCAAACCAGTTTTCGTTCTGAATTTTCGGAATAAGCTCTTCGCCGCCGACAAAATCTGCGCCTGCAGCTTCTGCTTCAGCTAACTTATCGCCTTTAGCGAAAACGAGAACTCTGACTTTTTTACCTGTTCCGTGAGGCAGAACAACTGCGCCACGAACCTGCTGGTCAGCGTGTCTTGAGTCAACGCCCAGTTTAATGTGCGCTTCAACGGTTTCGTCAAACTTTGCTTTAGCCATTTTAACTGTAAGTTCAACTGCTTCCGCAGGGTCATACTGCTGGGTCTTGTCATACATCTTGACAGCGTCAAGATAATTTTTTCCTCTTTTCAATATTTTTACCTCCTAAGTGGTTTTACGAAAGACCTTTGGTCTTCCTCCCACAGTTTTAAAGGGTCACTCCCTGTTTAGTCTTCAACAACAATGCCCATGCTGCGTGCTGTCCCTGCAATCATACTCATTGCAGTTTCAATTGTAGCTGCGTTGAGGTCAACCATTTTGGTTTCTGCAATAGCTTTCAAATCAGCCTTGGAAATTGTAGCAACTTTTGTTTTGTTAGGTACACCGCTTGCTTTTTCGAGCTTACAAGCTTTTTTGAGAAGAACTGCTGCCGGCGGAGTCTTTGTGATAAACGAGAAAGATCTGTCAGCATAAACAGTAATAACAACAGGTATTATAAGACCTGCATCCTTAGCGGTTTTTTCGTTGAATTCTTTACAGAACTGCATGATATTAACACCATGCTGACCCAAGGCAGGACCAACCGGGG
>JBAYOS010000152.1:0-3949 GCA_041678125.1 Monoglobales bacterium | reverse complement strand
CGTCCGTCTTTTGTGTCCTATTCACCTGCTTCAATAAAATCCTCTCTGACAAGCGACCAGTACAAGCTTTATAAGCTTATCTGGGAACGTTTTATTGCCAGCCAGATGGCGCCTGCAGAGGTTGAAAACACAACGGTTGACATCAGCGGCGGGAAGTACATTTTCAAAGCTTATGGCACAGTTGTACTTTTTGCGGGATTCACTGCACTTTATCTTGAGGGTGTGGATAATAAGGACGAGGACGAAGGACTGGAACAGTCGCTTCCCAAGCTCAAACAGGGAGACGACCTTCAGGAAAAATCCATCACGGAAAAGCAGAACTTTACCCGTCCGCCTGCGAGATTTACAGAAGCCACTTTAATTCGCAGTCTGGAGGAACTGGGTATCGGCAGACCTTCTACTTATGCGCCTACAATTTCAAATATATTAGGTAAAAAATATATCGAAAGTGTTAAAAAAATCCTAAGCCCCAAAGAGCTTGGAAAAGTTGTAAACAAGCTGATGGCGGAAAATTTTGAAAAAATAGTTGACGTTACGTTCACCGCAGAAATGGAACAGTTCCTCGACAAGGTTGAGGAAGGTGACACCGATTGGGTCAGCGTCATCAGAAAATTCTATGCCGATTTTGAAAAGACGCTTAAAAAAGCCGAGGCTGAGATGCAGCATGTGAAAATAGCTCCCGAAGAATCGGACGTTATCTGCGAAAAGTGCGGACGCAACATGGTTATCAGAGAGAGCAGGTACGGCAAATTCCTTGCCTGTCCCGGTTATCCCGAATGTAAAAATACCAAATCTATTACTGTGGAAATCGGTGTCAAATGTCCGATGTGCGATGGTCAGATTATTGAGCTTAAATCGCAGAAGGGTGCGAGATATTTCGGTTGCAGCAATCATCCAAACTGTAAATTTATGTCTTGGGATAAGCCGACAAATGAAAAATGCCCCGTTTGCGGCAAAATGCTGCTTTTCAAGAGCATAAATAAGCGTATAACCAAAAACAAGGTTTGTATTGACCCTGAATGCAGTTATAATAAAAAACCCGTAAAGAAAGAAACCAAAAAAGATGAAAAATAACGTAACTGTGATAGGTGCAGGTCTTGCCGGCTGTGAGGCTGCATGGCAGCTTGCAAAGCGAGGCATAGGCGTTACCTTGATTGAAATGAAACCGGAAAAATTCACGCCGGCACATCATTATACAGGGTTTGCGGAGCTTGTCTGCAGTAACTCTTTAAGGTCGGACCGACTTGAAAATGCAGTAGGTCTTTTAAAAGAGGAACTGAGAAGACTTGGCAGCCTTATAATGAGTTGTGCAGACATAACGAGAATACCTGCAGGCGGCGCGCTTGCCGTTGACAGAACGGGATTTTCCGACCTTGTTACAGAAAAAATAAAAACTCACCCGAACATAACAGTAATATCCGAGGAGGTAACAAAGATTCCCGACGGCGATGTTATTATCGCAAGCGGGCCATTAACCTCCGACGCGCTTTTTTCCGAAATCGGCAAATTGACAAATGAAGAAAATCTTTATTTCTATGATGCCGCCGCCCCGATTGTAACACTTGAATCGGTGGACTTTGAAAGCGCCTATCGTCTGTCGAGATATGGCAAGGGTGATGACGATTATATTAACTGTCCGATGACCGAGGAGGAGTATAAAGCCTTTTACGACCAGCTTATTTCAGCAGAATGTGCTGAAATTAAATTGGCGGATAAGGAGGTTGTTTTTGAAGGGTGTATGCCCGTCGAAACTATGGCAAAGCGCGGCGAAAGCACTCTTTTGTTCGGTCCGCTGAAACCCGTTGGTCTGCCCGACCCGAAAACGGGAAAGGAGCCTTATGCAGTCGTTCAGCTCCGTCAGGACAATAAAGAGGGAACTCTTTACAATATAGTAGGTTTTCAGACTCATTTAAAATGGGGAGAGCAAAAGCGGGTTTTCGGTATGATTCCTGCGCTTAGGAATGCTGAATTTGTAAGATACGGCGTTATGCACAGAAACACGTTTATAAATTCGCCAAAGCTGCTTGACTCAAATTATAACCTAAAGTCTGACAGCAGAATTTATTTTGCCGGTCAGATTACAGGAGTTGAAGGCTACGTAGAGTCAACCTCGTCGGGATTTGTAGCAGGACTTTCCCTTGCCAAAAGGCTTTTGGGAGAAGAAATGCCGCGGTTCCCCGACACTACCGCAATAGGTGCACTTGCGCAATATGTTTCGGGCGGTGCGTCAAGCGGGAATTTTCAGCCCATGAATGTTAATTTCGGTATAATGGCGCCACTTGGGAAAAAGGTCCGAAAAAAACAGGAAAAAAATCTTATGATAGCACAGCGTGCCCTTGAAATAATTGATTCCTTATCTGAATAAAATTCTACGAGTAAGAGAAAATAAGAAAAAAAAGAAAGGAAATGGGTTATGGCTGTTGAACTGAATATTGAAAACTTTGAAAGTGAAGTTTTGAAAAATAAAAAGCCCGTACTTGTTGATTTTTGGGCAAACTGGTGCGGACCGTGCAGAATGCTTGCACCCGCGGTGGAAGAATTTTCTCACAGCACAAGCGATGTTGTCGTAGGCAAGGTTAATGTGGACGACTGTCCTGAACTTGCGTCGGCATACGGAATATCCACAATACCGACGCTTATTCTTTTCAAGAACGGTGAAGATGTGAAAAGACACAGCGGAATAATGTCCGAAAAAGATTTAAAGCATTTCGCACTAAGTTAAAAAAAGCGGCAATCAAATCATTTGATTGCCGCTTTTTTTAACTTAGTGCCTTGTTTTTCCAATTTCCTTTTACATAGAAGTAGACAGTAAGTGCCGCACCCACTATCCATGTGATAAGCAGGGAAATCTGGATACATTCTTTATAACCAAGCGGAAGCTCGGGAGTTTTTGTGAAATAGGAAATACCGTAAGCAAGCGGAATCCGCAGTAAAATGGTGGTAATAAGTGAAATCCACATTGGAGTAACCGTATCGCCTGCGCCACGGATAACGCCCGACAGACTTTGGATGACAGCCATTGCAACATAGCCTACCGCAAGAATTCTCATAAGATGAACACTAAGTTCTACAAGCTCGGCAGTATCGGTAAATGCCATCATAAGATATTTACCGAAAATTAAAATTACTGTAGTAATAAGCGTCGAACAAATTACGGATATTAAAAGTCCCTGTTTCGCACCCGAATGCAATCGGTCATACTTTTTTGCGCCGATATTCTGACCTGCAAAGGTTGACATAGCAGTGCCGAAAGAAATGTTTGGCATCATAGCAAACCCGTCAACGCGCATTACAACAGCGTTTGCGGCGATAAACTGTTCACCGAACTGGTTTGTCAGAGATTGAACGATTATCATTGCAGATGACATTATAGCATAAGTAAATCCCGATGGAAGCCCAAGGCTTACGAGGGTTTTAAGCGTCTCCTTATTCAGCTTTAATGAATTAAAGGTCAGGTCAAAGTAATCCTTCATTCTCATAAGCTTAATAAGGCAAAGAGCGGCAGATATAAACTGTGAAATAACTGTTGCCAGAGCAACACCCGCAACACCCAAATTAAATGATGCAACAAACCAAATGTCAAGAGCGATATTTATAACAGTTGCGACAAGCAGATATAAAAGCGCTGCAACAGAGTCGCCCAATCCGCGGATAATGCCGCTTAAAATGTTGTAATAAGCCATGCCGGCGATGCCGATTAAGGAGATAATAAGATAATCTGCACAACCATCAATAATACTTGCTGGAGTATTCAAAATTTCAAGAATTTTTCTTATAAACGGAGGAATGGCAAGCATAAAAATAATTGAGCTAATGGCGGTAATTGTAATACAGTTGCCGATTGTTGCGGAAAGCTTCTCACGGTTTTTAGCTCCGAAATATTGCGAAACCATTATTGATGCGCCTGCCGATATGCCTATAAACAACACAAGCAGCATAAATAAAATCG
>JBAYOS010000151.1:0-4036 GCA_041678125.1 Monoglobales bacterium | reverse complement strand
GGACTTCCGTACGAGGATTTTGAAAGCTTTAAGGAAAGCTTTAACTTTGCATATAATATTAGGCCTGATGAGCTTCAGCTGGGGTTTTTAAAGGTGCTGCCGGGCACGGTTTTGCATGAGAAGCAAAAGGAATACGGAATTGTCGCAGATGAGTTTGCACCTTATGAAATAATAAAAAACAAATGGCTTTCGGCGGAGGAGATTATTAGCTTAAAAAATATTGAGGCGGTGCTGGATATTTATCATAATTCGGGCATGCTGAAATATTCTGAAAAACCGCTTCTTGAAAAGTTCGAAACCCCCTTTGAAATGTATCAGCAGCTTGCAGATTTTATGTCTGAAAACGGGAGGCTTGATTTTCCGCATCAAAAGTCCGATTATCTGGAATTTTTATTTGATTTTGCAAAAGGTTATAATCTGGCGGAGGAAATCACAAAGGACTACTTTCTCTTTTGCCGCAAAAAACCTAGCTGGACCCCGGAAGAAACCGAGCTTGAAAAGGCAAGGATTAACGAGATATTAACTGAAGGAAAATTTGATAATTGTCCAAATCTTCTAAAGGTTAAAGCTTCACAAAGACATAAATTTGCAAAATTCTATAAATATTATAATAAGGTATTTATGGTTTCATATCCCGATATGAGTGTGCAGGATATAACAGAAATTTATTGAAATGATAAAAAAGACTTGACAAAGGCGGCAAGATGTGGTAAACTAACCTAGTAAACAAGCAGAAGACATCTTCTCGCCTTGCATCAAAGTCATGTAGGGCAAATATTTTCCGGGCGCTGATTTTGGCGGTCGGTTTATGTTGAGGCTGTTCTTTTGTGGACGGCTTTTTTATTTTGAAAAAAGCAAAAAGGGGCAACCGACCGCATATTTTGTGTGCGAAATCGGTATCTTATTTTATTTTGGAGGTGCTTACTTATCAGTAAGGAAATGTTGATTAACGAAGAAATCAGGGCGAAAGAGGTTCGTGTTGTGTCCGGTGACGGGGAACAGCTCGGTATTATGAGTTTGTCCGCGGCGCTTGATGTGGCGATTGCGAAAAACCTTGACCTGGTTGAAATTTCACCGAATGCCAATCCGCCTGTATGCAAGATTATGGATTACGGTAAATACAAATTCGAGCTTGCTAAAAAGGAAAAGGAAGCCAAGAAAAAACAAAAGGTTATAAGCGTCAAAGAAATCCGCTTTTCACCGAGCATTGATATAAATGACCTTAATACAAAAATCAATCAGGCTTCTAAATTTCTGAAATCTGGTGATAAGGTAAAGGTGTCCGTTAGATTCAGAGGCAGAGAACTTAGCTATATGGATAACGGAGTTGTACTTCTTAATCAGTTTGCTTCCAAGCTGGAGGAGGTTTCCATGATTGAAAAGGCACCCCTCAAGGAAGGAAGAAGCATGGTTATGTTTCTTGCTCCCAAAAACTAACATCAATATAATGCTTTGATTAATAATCGAGAGGAGAGATAGTTATGCCTAAAATAAAGACTCACAGAGGCGCAGCTAAAAGATTTAAACTTACTAAAAACGGCAAAGTTAAAATGAATCATGCCAATAGAAGACACATTTTAACAAAAAAGAGCACTAAGAGAAAACGTAGTCTCAGAAAAGGTGTTTACGCTTCGGACGCTAATGCACCGGTAATTAAGAAACTTATTCCGTATAAATAATTACAAATAGGCAACCGGAGCTTGGCTCACATTGCCTTAACCTTAGGAGGAGAAAGATATGGCTAGAGTAACAGGTGGTATGACCACCAGAAAAAGACATAAAAAAGTATTAAAACTTGCTAAAGGTTACCGTGGAGGTAAATCTAAGCTTTTTAGAACTGCCAACGAAGCGGTAATGAAATCCCTTGTTTATGCATACAGAGGCAGAAGACTCAAGAAAAGAGATTTCAGACGCCTTTGGATTACAAGAATCAGCGCTGCATGCAAAATGAACGGCATGAACTACTCAACATTTATGTGCGGCCTTAAAAAAGCGGGAATTACAATGAACAGAAAAATTCTTTCTGAAATTGCTATTCATGACGCTGATGCGTTTACAATGCTTACAGAACAGGCTAAATCTGCATTATAATTTATCAAACCGACCTGAACTATCAGGTCTTTTGATTTTTATAAGACTAATTTTTTCACCATGAAAGGTGATGATTATTTTGATTACAAGCGCATCAAATCCACTCATTAAACATATAAAAAAACTGCAGACAAAAAAGTCCTACAGACGCGAAAGCGGGGAATTTGTAATTGAAGGATTAAGGCAGGTTTTTGACGCAAAAAACAGTCTGAAAACTGTACTAATATCCGAGGATTTTAAAGAAAAACTCCCCGACTTTCCATGTGCCGTCGAAATTGTTGCACCCCAGCTTATGACCGCCATGTCCGATACTAAAAATCCACAGGGGATTTTAGCTGTTGCCGACATGAATTTGGCGGACGAAAAGGACATAATAAAGGAAAAAGGCCTTTACATTTTCTGTGACGGAATCAAGGACCCGGGAAACCTCGGAACAATCATCAGAACTGCAGATTCCGCGGGGTGCGACGGTGTTATTTTAAGTCCCGACTGCGTGGACCTTTATAACCCGAAGGTAGTCCGTGCCACCATGTCGTCCATGTTTAATTTACCTATTTGTGTATCTGAGGACAGTATAAAAACCCTAAACAGTTTCAAAAATAACGGAGTAAGCATAATATGCACCACTCCGCATACTGACAGCCTTATATATTCGGTGGATTTCAAAAAATCCGCCATGATTATTTTGGGGAACGAGGCAAACGGAGTTTCAGATGAGCTATTGACAATGGCAGACGCTTGTGTTAAAATTCCTATGGTTGGACATGCGGAGTCGCTCAACGTTGCAACCGCCGGAGCAGTCCTCATTTATGAGGCGGTCAGGCAGAGAACAGTCTGATAAAAAGTGCCGCATATGCGGCAGATTGGAGATTTAGAATGACAAAAAATCTTGTTATAGTGGAATCTCCCGCAAAAGCTAAAACAATTCAGAAATATCTTGGTAAATCTTATAGTGTTGAAGCTTCCATGGGACATATCCGCGACCTGCCCAAAAGCAAAATGGGCGTTGATATAGAAAACGATTTTGCCCCGCAGTATATGGTTATCCGCGGAAAAGGCGATTTAATAAAGAAAATAAAAAAAGAGGTTGCGTCAAGCGACAGAGTTATTCTCGCAACTGACCCGGACCGTGAGGGAGAAGCAATTTCATGGCATCTGATGGAAGCATTCAAGATACCTGAAGAAAAGGCTTGCCGCGTGGTCTTTAATGAAATTACAAAGGATGCCGTTAAGGCAGCAATAAAAAATCCGAGAGATATTAACTATAACCTTGTTGATGCCCAGCAGGCAAGGCGAGTTTTGGACAGAATTGTGGGTTATTCCATAAGCCCTCTGCTTTGGAGAAAGGTTAAAAAAGGTCTCAGCGCAGGCAGAGTTCAGTCAGTTGCGCTGAAAATAATTTGCGACAGGGAAGAGGAAATCAACACATTTGTTCCCGAAGAATATTGGGACATTTCCGCTCAGTTTATTCATCATAGCTCGAAAAAAGCATTTAAAGCAAAGTTTTTCGGTACGCCTGAAGGAAAACTGGATCTGAAAAATGAAGAGCAGACAAAGAAGGTTTTGTCTGAGCTTGAAAATGCGAAGTTTACGGTAAAATCGGTTAAATCCACTAAGAAGAAAAGAAACCCCGCGCCCCCGTTTATTACCAGTACAATGCAGCAGGAGGCGGCGAGAAAGCTTGGTTTTACATCTTCAAGAACTATGATGGTAGCTCAGCAACTTTATGAAGGTATAGAGATTAAAGGCAGCGGCAGCGTAGGTCTTATCACCTATATGCGTACAGATTCCACACGAATCGCAAAAGAGGCACAGTTTGCCGCAAGAGATTATATAAAATCAAATTTCGGCGAGGAATTTATCCCCGGATATATTCCCGAATATAAAAACAAAAAGAACGCACAGGACGCCCACGAAGCAATTCGTCCGTCTTTTGTGTCCTATT
>JBAYOS010000150.1:0-4123 GCA_041678125.1 Monoglobales bacterium | reverse complement strand
GAAACACTATCGCTTACGGTATAGAAGGAAAACACTGGCTCCCCGACGGCGATACTCACTACAAACTTCCCGAGGGAGCTACAGCACTTAAAGATACAGGATATCTTTCAACAATTGCTGTTACAGGTAACCGTTATATCTTAAGAGTTGCTCCCAACAAACCTGCTGACATTTGGGAAAAATATCAGGAATTCAACGAAATTTCCAAAAAATCGGGTGCTATCGGCTTCTCATTTGACCCACAGCCTGTTGAAGGTCAGATCGCAGCTGTAAACAATGCTTACAATGAATACTTCAAATCACTCATCGTAGGTGCTGTTGACCCTGAAGTTAAACTTCCTGAGTTCTTGAACAAAATCAAATCTGTCGGTGCTGATGCTATTATCGCTGAAGCTCAAAAACAGTATGATGCTTGGAAAAAACTTAAAAAATAATCTTCTTTTTATACAAAAAAGAGATGTGCAACCGCACATCTCTTTTTTAATTATTTTCAGACCTTTTCTTCGTATGACTTTGAAAACTCTCTTTCAAAAACTTTAATATCCGCATCCCTGTTATACATATTCAAACATTTTGCACACGCACCGAAAACAGGCGGCAAACTCGGAAAAACAAGCGTTAACTCTTTTTTCAATTTCTCAACTATGAATTCTTTCATAATCTTGTTGTTTGAAATAAGCCCTCCCGATAATACAACCCTGCTGATATGACTAAATCTGTCATGCATACCACTAATCAAAAGTGCAACCCTGTCTGCTGACCTGCGAATAATTTTCTCCGCCACTTTGTCGCCTTCCTCATATGCGCTGAAGACCATAGGCGCAAAGGAAGCTATATAATCCTTGCCTTTGGAATAGAACAAATCTATATGATCAAACACCTTGCCGCCTATATTTTGCTCGACAAGCTCGGTGAGTCTTGAAGCTGTCCCGATACCGTCATCCTTTGCAAGGCAGGAGCACAAGGCATCACGACCTATATCAAATCCGCTGCCTGCACCGTCAAATAAATATCCCCAACCGCCCGCACGGTAAAGATTTTCACCTACGCTTGCATAAACTACCGAACCTGTTCCGCAAATAGCCGCTATACAGTCGGACGGGTCACCGCTGCTCCAGATTATATTCAAAATGTCCGAGTCTATGGAAAATCTTAAAAACGGATATTTTTTTTTCATAAACAAAGTCATAGCTTTTAAATTGCTGCCCGATTTTGTTCCTGCAATTCCCATAAAAACAAATTCCGCAGAAGGAGTATGTGAAATCACACTGTCCAGCCCTTGAGCAATTACACGGCAGGTCTCCTCCACACCCACTACATTGGGGTTTGAGCCGCCAAGTACTATGCGGCTCAGTATTTTGCCATCAGGCAAAAAAAGCACAAATTCCGTCTTTGTGCCGCCCCCGTCCACACCGATTAATGCAGGTCCGGTCATAGACTGCGTGTCCCTTCCCAAAAGGGTGTCAGCCGAAACGGAAAAAACGTCTGCAAGCTTAATTAAATTTTCCACGTCGGGGAGCGCAAGTCCTGTTTCCCATTTTGAAACCGCCTGCGGTGTTACAAAAAGCTTCTGTGCAAGCTCGTCCTGTGTTATCCCAAGCAAAAACCTGTACTTCTTTATATTGGTCGAAAGTATTTTTGAATTTTGCATTTTATCGCCCCCATGCTTTCATTATACACCAAAAACAAAAAAAATCAACCAATAAATGCGATACTTTTTCATTATCGCAACTACTGGTTGAGTTATGTTATTTTTTCGGATTTTTTGCAAGCTGCAGGCGTGCCATAAGTTTGGCAAGCAAAGTTTCGGGAACAAAGAGTGAAAAAATCCTGCCGAATTTAAAAAATGCTCCCGGCACGATAAGACGTTTGCCCTTAAACATTCCTGATAAAGCAATTTTTGCAACCTTTGCGGCATCCATTCCAAGCGGTCCGAAGATAACCCCCGCGACATCGAAAAACTCCGTCACCACAGGTCCGGGGCAAAGACAGCTTACTTTAATATTGGACCGACTTCGTTTTTGTTCGTGGTGAATTGCCGAGGTCAGCTTCACCACATAAGCCTTTGACGCATAATAGGACGCAAAAAGCGGTCCCGGTAAAAATGAGGCGATTGATGCCACATTAAGTATGTACCCTTCATTTTTTTCTTTAAACTTCTGCAGATATAGCTTTGTCAGCGTGTGGAGCGCCGTCACATTTACATTTATCAGTTCAAGCTCACGTTCAAGGTCTACCTTATCAAACTCACCGAATGCTCCAAAACCTGCATTATTTATTAAAATGTCTATATCAGGCGCCTTTTCGAAAAGCTCCTTTGCCGAGCCCGGCTCCGAAAGGTCGCAAACAATTATTTCCGATTTGGGTTCAAGTGTATCCGCAAGCTGGCGGAGCTTGTCCTCCCGTCTTGCGACAAGAATTGTTTCAACACCTATTTTGCTCAGCAAAACCGCAAATTCTCTGCCAATTCCCGAGCTTGCGCCTGTAATTAACGCTTTCATAATTATTTCCCCTCTCGGTTATACATATTTTCGCCGTGACAATCGGCTATTACAATCACTGGGAAATCCTTAACCGTAAGTTTTTTTACCGATTCACTCAAAAGCTCGGGGTAGGCGATTTCCTCCACTTTTGTCACGCAGCTTGCAAGCAGTGCGCCGCAGCCGCCAATCGCACCGAAATATACGCAGCCGTATTCGGTCATTGCGTCATATACCTCAGCTGTTCTTTCGCCCTTGCCGATCATTCCCGCAAGCCCCATTTTAATGAGAGTGGGCGCGTAGGCATCCATTCTTCCGCTGGTTGTAGGTCCGCACGAGCCAATAATTTCGCCCGGCTTTGCAGGGCAGGGGCCAACATAATAAATTATCTGACCCTCCACGTCAAAGGGAAGCTTCTCGCCCCTGTTGACCGCTTCAATCATCAGCTTATGCGCCGCGTCCCTGGCAGTATATATGGTACCTGAAATATTTACTATATCCCCCGCTTTAAGCGACAGGGCAGTTTCTTTTGTAATGGGAGCAGTTATATCCATATTTTCCCCTCCTATATTAAATATTGTAACATATAATCATTGCTTTTTCAATTAAAATATGATAAAATGATGAGGGTGATAAAAATGAAGACTGTATGTTTTACAGGCAGACGACCTCAGAAGCTCCCGTGGGGGTATAACGAAAATGACCCTCGCTGCATAAAGTTAAAAAATGAGCTTAAAAAGAAAATTGAAGAAGCTGTCTCCGAGGGTGCACTTCATTTTATCAGCGGTATGGCGCTCGGCGTTGATATGTGGGCGGCTGAAATTGTTTTAAGCCTTAAAAAGACAGACAGCCGCATTACTTTGGAGGCCGCTGTTCCATACAGAAAGCAATCTGCAAGCTGGTCTTTCGACAATAAATCGCGTCACAGCAAAATTTTAAAGGATTGCGACAAGGTGACTTATGTAAGCGAGAATTATTCCGCTTATTGTATGATGAAACGCAATAAATACATGGTGGATTCAAGCGACCTTGTAATTGCCGCAACCGACGATTTTAGCGGCGGAAGCGGAAAAACCGCGCTTTACGCGCGGTCAAAAGGTGTTCCTGTTTGGTTTATCAATATATAATTTCGCCGTTTTTATAAGCATAGAGGAAGTTTCCCGAAAGTGCATCGTACATATAATACGCACCCGTTTCGGTACTGATTTTGTACGCAGGGGAAACAGAAACAAGCTTATGTTCAACATCACGATAAATTCTGCCGGCAGAATAACCTATTTCCACCGAGGTTATTTTAACCTCTGCATCCCTGAGCGGATTATTTATAAAATCGATTAAAACGCCTGTTACATCAAGGAGAGTGTCGGGCGTGTTTTTTATTACCCCGTTTTCTCTGTCCGAGAAAATCCAATATCCCGAAACACTGACTCTGTTTCCCTCTTTCGATGCATAAATCTCCGATTCAAAAAGCTTTTTTCTGTCTACCGTCTGCCATAAACGCAGAGAGTCCTCGCCTTCCTCATATACGGAGTCGCGGACATTTATTCCCATTTCTATAAGCTCGAATGCGGGTTTATTCTCCGTGTTCGTATTTTCATATTTAAGGCCTGAATCATCAAGCGTCAGCGTTTTTGTTCCTTCTT
>JBAYOS010000149.1:0-4132 GCA_041678125.1 Monoglobales bacterium | reverse complement strand
TACGACGAAGTATTAGATTATGTAAACCAAGCGGCAAAGAAAACCGAGTTTGAAAGAACAGAGCTTGCCAAGGAAAAAACGGGCGTTGAGCTCAAAGGGATTAAAGCGGTAAATCCCGTAAACGGAAGCAAAATTTCCGTTTGGATTTCCGATTATGTACTTACGACCTACGGAACGGGCGCGATTATGGCAGTTCCCGCACACGACATGCGCGACCACGAATTTGCGACCAAGTTCGATCTGCCTATAATAGAGGTTGTTGCGGGCGGCGAGGACGTTCAGAAGGAAGCGTTTACCGACGTTGCAAACGGAACACTCGTAAACTCAGGTTTTCTGACAGGGAAAAATGTTGCGGAAGCAATTCCTGCCATGATAGACTGGCTTGAGGAAAAAGGAATCGGTAACAGAAAAATAAACTTCAAGCTTCGCGACTGGGTATTCTCCCGTCAGAGATATTGGGGCGAGCCCATTCCGCTTGTATGGTGCGATAGTTGCGGCTGGGTATCAATCGGTGAGGAAAATCTCCCGCTGACACTTCCCGATACCGAAAACTTTGAGCCGGGTGAAAACGGTGAATCTCCTCTTTCTAAAATGGAAGATTGGGTAAAAACAGACTGCCCGAAATGCGGAGGTCCCGCTACAAGAGAAACCGACACAATGCCTCAGTGGGCAGGTTCGTCATGGTATTTCTTAAGATATACAGACGCGCACAACGACAGCGAATTTGCCTCAAAGGAAAACATAGATTACTGGATGCCCGTTGACTGGTATAACGGTGGTATGGAGCATACAACGCTCCACCTGCTCTACTCAAGATTCTGGCACAAATTCCTCTTTGACCTCGGTCTGGTATCAACAAGCGAACCTTATGTAAAGAGGACCTCTCACGGTATGATTCTGGGTGAAAACGGAGAGAAAATGTCAAAATCGAGGGGGAACGTAATCAATCCCGACGAAATTGTAAATGAGTATGGTGCGGACACCTTCAGAACATACGAAATGTTTATCGGCGCATTTGACCAGGCGACGCCCTGGTCCATGCAGGGTGTTAAAGGCTGTTACAGATTTTTGGAAAGAGTCTGGGCGCTTCAGTTTATGTTAAAGGGCGATATGAATTATTCAGCCGAGCTTGAAACGGCTATGCACAAAGCTGTTAAAAAGGTGGGCGAGGATATTGAAAGAATGAAGTTTAACACAGCAATTGCCACACTGATGGCACTTGTGAACGACTTTAACAGGCTTGGAAGAATTACAAAAGGAGAGCTTAAAACATTCCTGCAGCTTTTAAACCCGATAGCACCTCACATAACCGAAGAAATGTGGTCCATGTGCGGATTTGAGGGGGAGCTTGCATACAGGCCGTGGCCCCAGTTTGACCCTGCGAAAACTGTTGATGATGAAATAGAAATCGTGCTTCAGGTAAACGGAAAAATCGTTGAAAAAATGAACATTCCGTCAGGACTTGACAGGGCGGCGATGGAAGAAACCGTGAAAGCGACAGGTAAGCTTGAGGAAATTGCGGGCGGAAAAACCATAGTTAAGGTTATTTGCGTTCCCGGTAAGCTTGTAAATATAGTTGTGAAATAATGTTTACCAAGGAAAATTTGAAAAAACTTATTGTCCCTGCTGTTTGTGCAATAATTGCAGGGATAATTACAGGACTTGTGTTTAATGTTTGCAGCGCAAAAGCACATAAAACAGACGCAGTGGTTTTAATTCCGGATATAAAGGTTTACATAACCGGTGAAATAAGCAATCCCGGACTTTATGAAATAGGTGCTGACGTGCGCCTTTGCGAGCTTATTGAAAAGGCAGGCGGAGCCACTGAAAATGCCGATTTAGAGCGGCTTAACCCCGCGGCAATCTTAACTGATGGAACAACAGTTGAAATCCCGAAAATCGGCAGCGAAGAAGATATTGACCCGATGATAGCGGCAACAAGCCAAAAGATTTATGAAAAGGGCGAGACAAAAACCAAGCTTTCAAAAGATAACGGCAAGATAGCATCAGGCACGATAAATATTAACAGTGCGGGCGTGTCAGACCTTATGAGACTTCCCGGAATCGGCGAGGCTACTGCCGAGAAGGTAATAGCTTACCGCGACGCAAACGGAGAATTCAAGTCGGTTGAGGAAATAATGAACGTTTCGGGTATCGGGGAAAAGAAATTTGAAGCTATGAAACCGTTTTTGGCGGTGGAATAAAAAGGGTGACATTATGAACGGAGATACAATAGCGGCGCTTGCGACCGTTCCGGGGACAAGCGGGATTGCGGTTATCCGGGTAAGCGGAAGCGATGCGGTGGAAATATCCGCAAAGCTCTGCGGCAAAGACCTGCTTGATGCGAAATCCCATACAGCGCATTTTGTAAAGATAAAAAGAGATGGTGGCAGTATAATTGACCATGCAGTCGCAACGGTTATGCTTGCACCGAATTCATATACAGGCGAAAATGTTGTGGAAATAAGCTGCCACGGAAGTATGACTCCCGTAAAAGAAATATTACTTCTTTTAACCGAATACGGAGCAAGATATGCAGAGGCAGGGGAATTTACCAAGCGGGCATTTTTAAACGGGAAAATGGACCTGTCGCAAGCGGAAGCAGTACTTGATATAATAAATTCCGAGAGCGAGCTTGCGCTTTCTTTGGGCGTAAATCAGCTTGAGGGCAGACTGTCCGAGGAGATAAACAAAATCCGTGATGAAGTGATTTACCTTTCGGCAATGCTGGGAGCGGAAGCCGATTTCCCCGAGGAGGGAGTATCGGGCATCTCAGACGAGGTAATCGAAGAAAAAATTTCGAGTTGTCTTGTCGCTCTTGAAAAGCTTATTGAGGGCGCGAAATCGGGTGAAATGGCCCGTGACGGGATAAAGACCGTAATTGCAGGTGCGCCCAATACGGGCAAATCGTCTCTGCTCAATCTGCTTGTGGGCAGAGAAAGGGCTATTGTTACCAATATCCCCGGCACTACGAGGGACAGTATTGAGGAATATATAAAGCTCGGCCACGCGCACATCAAGCTGATTGATACCGCGGGAATCCGCCATACGGATAACGAGGTTGAAAAAATCGGGGTAGGAATTGCGGGGCAGGCGGTTAAGGATGCCGATCTTGTGCTTTTCGTTGTTGATACAGGCAGAAAAATAAATGACGAGGACAGACAGGCGCTGAAGCTTGCAGAGAATAAAAAAACAGTAGTTATTTTTAATAAAATCGACATAGCCGACGCTGAGGCCGAAAAGGAATATGAAAAAATTTTCGGAAATTACAAAAGGGTCAGAATATCCGCGAAAACAGGTGAAGGAGCGGACGGACTCAAAAAGGTGGTTTCCGATATGTTTGATTTTCAGGAAATTGAAAGCAGCAAAAGTGCTGTGATAGCCAATATTCGCCACATTGAAGCGGTAAAAAAAGCTCACAAACTTATAGAAACCGCGTATAACGACTACCGAACGGGTGTGCCCGCCGATTTTATGGCGGTAAACCTAAGCGGAGCGGCCGAGGCACTGGGTGAAATCACGGGAATGAGTGTGTCCGAGGAGATTGTTGACAGGATTTTCAAGGAATTTTGTGTAGGAAAGTGATAATATGGAACCGATAATATTAGGTATTGAAACCTCCTGCGACGAAACTGCTGCCGCAGTAAGTCGGGGAGGGCGTGAGATTCTATCAAATATAATATCTACGCAGATAGATATTCATAAAGAATACGGCGGAGTTGTTCCTGAAATCGCTTCCCGACATCACCTGACCAATATGGACAGGGTTGTGAAAAAAGCGGTTACAGAAAGCGGGTTTGCCCTGTCTGATATAGATGCTGTTGCTGTTACTGCAGGCCCGGGGCTTGTGGGTGCACTTCTCGTGGGAGTGTCCTATGCCAAAGCGCTTGCGCTTTCAATGGGGGTTCCGCTTGTGCCCGTTCATCACATAGAAGGGCACATTTCTGCAAATTATATAGCACACAGCGAGCTTGAGCCGCCCTTTGTATGCCTTGTGGCGTCGGGAGGACACAGCCATATTGTGCATGTAACAAATTACGGCGAATTTGAAATAATGGGCAGAACGCGTGATGATGCCGCAGGCGAGGCGTTTGATAAAATTGCAAGAGTTATCGGACTGGGGTACCCGGGG
>JBAYOS010000148.1:0-4144 GCA_041678125.1 Monoglobales bacterium | reverse complement strand
TTTCCGATAAGCATTGGAACGGAAAAAGCCAGGATGTTTTTCCAAGGGGTGCCAACAGTCATATCCGTCGGCGCGAATAGATTTTTCATATATGTTTTTCCTCGATTTCCTTTCAGATAGTATGAGGCAGAATTTTGTATCCGCCTATTTCCATAATAAAATCCTTTGATTTTAATATTTTCGCAAGCTCAAATGAGTTTGTGATTTTTTCTTTTGTAAGTATTGCGCAAAGGCAATCCTGTCCGGGATGATGAAAATCACTTCCGCAAATACCTAATAGATTATTTTCCAGCGAATATTTTGCGGCAAGTGCAACCCTTGAATTGTGATTGGGATGGAGGTTGAAAACCTCAACACCGTCAATGCTTTTCAGGTTGGCCCTTTGCATATTATCCCTGAACGGATGCGCCTGAATAATAATGTTTTTGTCGTTTTTATATTGCTTATAAAACCCATCTATCCCAAGCTCAGTAACATTTCCCATTTCACGCAGTTCATCGGGAGTTATTCCGTAAACAAGATAATCATTGCGGTTTTCGGAAAAACCGAATTCCACTCCGAAAATTACATTGATTCCCGATTTCTCGCCAAGCTCTTTTGCCATGTAATAATCGTTTAAGAAGAAGTCAATTGCGTCTTCGGTATTCCTATCTAAAAATAAAGCAGAATAATAATGGTTTGTTATGGCTACACTGTCATACCCGTTTCCTTCATAACATTTGATAAGCAGTTCAGGAGTAATTTCGCTGCATCTGCTGACGGGGCCTGTATGTGAATGCAGTTCGGTTTTATATTTATATTCTTCAAACATTTTCCACACCTCCTCATAGCACATAAATCACAATTATAAATTATAACACAAATTTCAACTAAAATCAACATAATATTTATAATAGTTCAGGGCAAAATTGTGCTATAAAAAGGCAAAATAGACTATTTACAAAACGGGTGCAATAACTTATAATGAAGGCAAATATAATAATAGGAGGGGAAGAATATGTTTAATTTTCCCATTGGGGTAATGGTGGATTCTTTCAGACTGCCTACTCCCGACGCTATAAAAAAAGCAGCAGAAATCGGTGCAAAAGGTATCCAGATGTATGCTACATCAGGTGAACACGCTCCTGAAAATATGACATCAGCCATGAGAAAAGAGCTACTTGAAATGGTGAAGTCAAGCGGTTTGGTTTTCTCGGCAATCTGCGGAGATTTAGGCAGGGGATTCGGCAATGACCAAATCAATCCTGAGCTTATTGAAAAATCAAAAAGAATTATGGAGCTTGCTAAAGAGCTTGAAACAGATGTTGTAACAACACATATCGGCGTTGTTCCCGAAGACCCGGAGCATCCGAGATATAAAATCATGCAGGAGGCTTGTGTGGTGCTGAGCAGATATGCGGATTCACTTGACGCTCATTTTGCTATTGAAACGGGTCCGGAAACCTCGGCAACCCTTAAAACATTCTTAGATTCGCTCGATTCAAGAGGTGTAGCGGTTAATCTTGACCCTGCAAATCTCGTCATGGTAACGGGCGATGACCCGGTGCAGGCTGTTTACAACCTTAAAGATTATATTGTACATACACACGCAAAAGACGGTAAAATGCTTTTTCATAAAGATCCTGAAATTGTATATGGTGTAATCGAAGAGGAAATCAAGTCGGGCAGATCATTCCAAGAAGTGCCTTTAGGTGAGGGCGGAGTGGACTTCCCGAAATACTTAAAAGCGCTTGACGATATCGGTTATCGCGGATTTTTAACAATTGAGCGTGAGGTTGGCGAAGACCCTGCAAAAGACATTTCACTTGCGGCAGACTTCCTGCGTGGAATTATCGGAGGAAAATAATAATGATTAAAGTAGGTATTATCGGTCTGGGTAGTATTTCGGAAAGCCATATCGGAGGCTATCTGAAAAGTCCCGATGCTGAGCTCTATGCTTTCTGCGATATTGATGAAAAAAGACTTAAAGAAATGGGCGAAAAGTATGGCATAACACGTCTTTACACAGATAAGGACGAGATGATGAGAAACGAGCCAGAGATTGATGCTGTAAGTGTTTGTACATGGAACAGCGCACACGCCGAGTGTACCATTGCCGCACTTAACGCAGGCAAAAATGTTTTATGCGAAAAGCCGATGGCAATGAGTGCCCGTGAGGCAATGTCAATGAAAGCGGCCTCCGACAAAAACGGCAAGCTTTTAATGATAGGCTTTGTTCGAAGGTTCGGTAACGACTGCAAAATCCTTCAGGATTTTATTGATAACGGTAAATTCGGTGAAATCTATTACACTAAAGCACAATATCTTCGCCGTGACGGTAACCCGGGTGGTTGGTTTGGCGATAAATCCCGTTCGGGCGGCGGCCCGCTTATTGACCTCGGTGTTCACGTGATTGACCTTGTTCGATATCTTGTGGGCAACCCCAAACCGGTGTCCGTTTACGGGACAACTTTCCAGAAGCTTTTTGACAGAAAAGGTGCTATCGGCGCCCCCAAATATCTTTCAAGAAGTCATTCTGAAAGCGACATTTGTGATGTTGAGGATCTCGCATCAGCACTGATAAGATTTGATAACGGAACGGTTTTGTCGGTTGAAGCGGCATTCAGCCTGAATATCGAAAAGGATGTCGGTAAAATCGAGCTTTTCGGCACTAAGGCGGGTGCGAAAATTGATCCCGAGGTTACAATTTACGGCGAGGATAACAACTACCTTACAAATATTACTCTTGCCGCTCCGTCATCACTTTCGTTCGGCGGACTTTTTGAAAATGAAATCGCGCATTTTATTGATTGTGTTCAGGGCAAAGCTATCTGTAAATCTCCCGCTGTTGACGGTATTGAACTTATGAAAATCATTGATGCTGTTTATGAGTCTGCCAAAACGGGACATGAGGTGATTATCGGATGAAGTTCTCCGTAAGCAGCTACAGCTTTTCGCAGCTTATTAAAAAAGGCGAAATGACCCAGCTTGACACCATTGCAAAAGCAAAGGAAATGGGCTTTGACGGTATAGAGTTTGTTGAAATAAAAAACCATACCGACGGAGATTTGGCAGAATACGCAAAAAGACTTAAAGGTGAAGCTGAAAGATGTGATATTGAGGTTTCAAACGTCTCTTTCGGCGCAGATTTTATAAACAATGATTTTGACTCCGAGGTAAAAAGAGTTAAAGAAATGATTGGTGCCGCGGCCGAAACGGGCACAAAGTTCATTCGTCACGATGTTCTGTATTCTCTGCCTCAAGGTAAGTCTTTCGGTTTGGTTGTTGATAAAATAGCTGATGCTTGCCGCGAAATTGCAGATTATACTGCAAAAACAGGCATAACCGCAATGGTCGAAAACCACGGATTTATCTGTCAGGACAGCGTGCGCATGGAAGAGCTTTTCACAAAGGTAAACCACCCCAATTTCAGACTGCTTTGCGATATGGGAAACTTCCTTTGCGCAGATGAAAATCCGCTTAGTGCGGTCAGCAGAGTTGCGCCTCTTACGGGATATGTTCACGCTAAAGACTTTATTGTTAAAAGCGGAAACGGCCCTGACCCGGGGAAAGGATTTTTCAAAAGCCGCGGTGGAAATTATCTGAGAGGAACAATTGCAGGTCACGGAACAGTTCCTGTCAAACAAATTATCGAAACACTCCGAAAAGCGGGGTTTGACGGCTGGATTGCCCTCGAATTCGAGGGATTGGAGGATGCACTGTTTGGCATTGAAACAGGATTTGAAAATCTGAAAAAATATTATGAATAACAGAAAACTCGCCTCGGCGAGTTTTTTCTTGCTTTTTGTAGAAAAATGGGGTATAATTATTTTAAATGAAAATTCAGAGAGGGCTATACAAATGTATCAACTATCGGAATACAACGGTTTTAAAAGATTAGACTTTGAGTTTCAGGATAGGGATGCTATTTTAATTTTTCCCGACGATAAAAACAAAACGGACAAGTGGCTTTTAAAAACCGAATATTTCAACGCATTTCCGAATGCGGAAATCGAACTGATTAAAAAGGGGTACCATCTTGCTTTTTTGCAGAACTCCAGCAGATGGGGAGGCAAGGAAGACCAGGACGCAAAAGCGGAATTTGCAAAGTATTTGCACCGCGAATACGGACTTTCGTTAAAATGTGTGCCTGTGGGTATGAGCT
>JBAYOS010000147.1:0-4146 GCA_041678125.1 Monoglobales bacterium | reverse complement strand
GATAGACGAAATATCACTTCACCGTGCGGCAAAAGAGCCTTTTATTTAAGAAGGAGCGGAGATTATGGCAGAGGTAAAAATTGTTGACAAGATTCTGATGGTGGAAAGCACAATTGACAGGTCGGGACTGAAAATATATGACGCCCGTGAAAAACCTTTTAAAATTTACGGAGTTATGCTCCCTGATGAGGCGGAGGATAAATTTAAAAGACTGCCGCTTAAGGTGGCTGAAAGTGTAAATGCGGGAGTTGTTTTCCATCATGCAAATACCTCAGGCGGCAAAATAAGGTTTAAAACCAATTCCTGTAATTTGTGTTACAAGGCCAAACTATCTTGATGAAACAGCGGCAGAGCGGAAAGCAATAATGTTAGACACCGTTGAAAAGGCTAAAAAAATCAGGGGATAAGAATATATTTTTTATTGACGGAAAAAGCTTTTCTGAACAATTCGGCGAGTCGGGAGCAATAACGGTTGACGGCGTTCACCCGAATGACCTTGGTTTTGCCGCAATGGAAAAGGTTATCGGCGACCTGCTTGAAAAAGTATTACAGGGGGAATAGTTATGGCAACGGTAACATTAACAACCGAAAAAACAGGGGTGGCAATAAAACCGCTTCACGCGGTAAACAACGGTCCTGTAATTGCGAAAAAATCTCAAAAAAGAGACAACCTTGAAAATTATAAGGCTATGAAGGTACCATATGTGAGAAATCACGATTCGGCTTTTTTCAACGGCTACGGCGGAGATCACTCGGTTGATATTCACGTGATTTTCCCCGATTTTGACAGAGATGTAAATGACCCCGATGCTTACGATTTTACCAATACCGACAAATACTTAAAACAGATTACCGACGCGGGCAGCGAGGTTTTTTACCGTCTTGGTGCGAAAATTCAGCATACTGCGAAAAAATATGGTATTCATCCGCCAAAGGACTTTAAAAAGTGGGAGGAACTTTGCGAGCATGTTATAATGCATTATAACGAGGGATGTAATGAAAATGTTCGGCGAGCACTTTTATAAAAAAGCTCAGCTCAAATGCACAAAAGACGATGGCAACATTTATACTCTTGCAGCAGCTGATGAAAGCGGCAAAAGAGTATTATCGGTTTGTTATTATTCTGCCGAGGCGTATGCCGTGAAAAAGCAGGTAAAAATTAATCTCAGCGAAAAGGCAGGTAGTTTTGATTGTTTTTCTTTTGGACGAAACGCACGACGCGGAAAAAATCCTTGCTTTTTGCGGAAGCGGGATTGAAATGGAGTTGCTTCCGCAATCGGTTTTATACTTAATAGTAAATAATTTATTTTTGGCAATAGTAACAAATCGGCGCTCCAAAAAAATAAAAATTTCTATTTCCATTTTATACGAAAATATGCTATAATTAGATATAATAAATACAAGGAGTGGAAAAATGAAAATAAAGGTTGGAATCGCAGGCTACGGGAACTTAGGAAAAGGGGTTGAAAGTGCACTTGCAAGCAGTAATGATATGCAGGCGGTAGCGCTGTTTACACGCAGAAATCCCGAAAGTGTTAAACCCCGTACCGATATCCCTGTATACTCTATGGAAAAAGCCGCGGAAATGGCTGACGAAATTGATGTTATGATTCTTTGCGGCGGCAGTGCAAATGATTTGCCGGTGCAGACTCCCGAAATGGCAAGGTATTTTAATGTGGTTGACAGCTTTGACACCCATGCTAAAATTCCCGAGCATTTTGAAAATGTGGATGCCGCAAGCAAAAGAAGCGGTAAGCTCAGCATTATTTCAGCGGGCTGGGACCCCGGACTTTTCTCACTTAACAGACTTTTGGGACAGGCTGTTTTGCCTCAAGGAAAGGATTATACCTTTTGGGGAAAGGGCGTAAGTCAGGGCCATTCGGACGCTGTTCGCAGAATAGAAGGTGTGAAGGATGCCCGCCAGTATACAATTCCCGCCATTTCAGCATTAAACAGTGTTCGTGCAGGTGAAAACCCCGAGCTGTCCACCCGTCAGAAGCATACGAGAGAATGTTTTGTGGTTGCCGAGGAGGGCGCAAGTCTTGAGGCGATTGAAAATTCAATTAAAACAATGCCAAATTATTTTGCGGATTATGATACAACAGTTCATTTTATCACACAGGAGGAGCTTGACCGAGACCACAAAGGGATTCCGCACGGCGGAATGGTTTTCCGAACAGGGAAAACAGGGAATAATAATGAAAACAGCCACATAATTGAGTATAGGCTGACACTTGATTCAAACCCCGAGTTTACCTCAAGCGTTCTTGTGGCCTATGCGCGCGCGGCGTATCGACTGAATAAAGAGGGACAAAGCGGTTGCAAAACGGTCTTTGATATTGCACCCTCATATCTCCACCCTGCATCCCCCGAGGAGCAGAGAAAAAATTTACTCTAAAATATAATTTAGGAGGACATAGATTATGGATTCGAATAAAAGACCGGACAGTATGGCTCGTATTACAACAAAACTGCAGGCAGACGAATTTATTGCTCAGCAGGTTGCTGAAATCAGGGCTCAGGCGGGCGACAAAAAGGTTCTTCTCGCACTTTCGGGCGGGGTGGATTCTTCCGTAGTTGCGGCTCTGCTTATTAAGGCTATCGGTAAGCAGCTTGTTTGCGTTCATGTTAATCACGGACTTATGAGAAAGGGCGAAAGTGAACAGGTTATTGAGGTTTTCGGACAGGAGCTCGGCGCAAATCTTATTTATATTGACGCAACGGACAGATTTTTGGATAAGCTGGCAGGCGTTGCAGATCCTGAGAAAAAACGTAAAATTATCGGCGCCGAATTTATTGAAGTGTTCAATGAAGAAGCGAAAAAACTTGAAGGGATAAAGTTTCTCGCGCAGGGAACAATCTACCCCGACATTTTGGAAAGTGTAGGCGTCAAAGCTCATCACAATGTCGGCGGACTTCCCGAAGATATGAAAATGGAGTTGGTTGAACCGGTAAAACTTCTATTTAAGGACGAAGTCAGAGTCGTGGGCGATGCTTTGGGCCTCCCCGCAAAAATGGTTTACCGCCAGCCCTTCCCCGGACCGGGACTTGGCGTAAGATGCCTGGGCGCAATCACAAGAGACAGGCTTAACGCACTCCGTGAAGCTGACGCAATACTCCATGAGGAATTTGAAATCTGCGGTCTTGCTGGTAAGGTCTGGCAGTATTTTATCGCCGTTCCCGATCTAAAAAGTGTCGGCGTAAAGGATGAAAAAAGATATGAAGGCTGGCCGGCAATCATCCGTGCGGTCAATACAACCGACGCTATGACTGCTACAATCGAAGAAATCCCTTATGCAGTGCTTCATAAAATCACAAACCGCATTACAAACGAGGTTGAAGGCATTAACCGCGTACTTTTAGACCTCACTCCAAAACCCGTTGGGACGATTGAGTGGGAATAACCGTAAAAACCCCCGCAAACCCTGTAAAATCAAGGTTAGCGGGGATGTTTTTTGTCTCCGTGGGTCTACTGTGGATCTATTTTTAAATTTTGCAAGCCTTCTACTAATTTTTGCTGCTTATTTGGATATAGGTGTGCATATGTATTAAGAGTAGTTTCTACTTTCTCATGCCCCAGCCTCTCGGATACCAAAAGTATGCTATACCCCATTTCAATAAGAAGTGATGCGTGGGAATGTCTTAAATCATGCACTCTTATTTCTTTAACGCCGGCTTTCTTGCTAACCCTTTTTATCTCGTTATTCAAAAAGCCTTTGCTAAAGTAAAATATTCTGTCTGTTTTCTCAATGCTTCCGAGCCTGTTAATATAATCCCATATTTCATCATACAAAAAGTCAGGTATAGGTATAATTCTTATACTCTTTGGAGTTTTGGGTTCTGATATAATATCTTCTCCGTCTAATCGTGCATATGTTTTATTTATACTAATTTTTTTGTCAGGAAGAATATCCTCCGGAGTAAGGGCCAGCAGCTCGCCGGAGCGGATCCCGGTCCAAAACAATATTTCAAAGGCAAGATGCGCAGCAGGCTTGGTTACAAAGGATATAAATTTATTAAATTCGTCTAAGGTCCATATTTGCATACTATCAGCATCTTTTTTCCCCATGCTTCCAGCCTGCCGGCAGGGATTGCTGGAAAGACCGTAATACTTTACAGCGTAATTAAAAACAGCTGACAGCTGAT
>JBAYOS010000146.1:0-4187 GCA_041678125.1 Monoglobales bacterium | reverse complement strand
GAATTATTTAAAAGGTAACTCCGTGCTTGCAAACCGTGCGGCAATGCATTTGCTTGCTGTCGGAACACAGCTTTCTGAAGACCATTTAATCAGAGGAGGCAATCTTACAGACAGATATACCATCATGACCTCGTCCATGTTTGTGTTTAATGACATGGTAATTGCTTATGAACATATCAGAGACGGGCTTGATGCTCAAACAGTTGATATTCTTGATGATGTAATGATGGCAATATGTGATAAAATGTGCAACTATGTCGGACAAGGCCCGACAAACCAGGCACTGTTTTGTATGTCACTTGCTATCAGAATGTATAATATTTTCGGCATTGAAAGATATCACGACACATTTAAAAGGCAAATTACATCTTTGATTGATAACGTTAACAATCAACACGGACAGGCAGAACTGGGTTATTTTCTTGAAAACTACGGTTGTGATGCAAGTTACGAGTATATGAATCATTTCCATTATTATGACTTGTATAAATATTATAAAAAAATACCCAATTCAGACAAAGCCCTTCTTGCAAGAATGAAGGCAAGTATAGAAAAATCGCTCGAGTTTCAAAGTTTTTTCTGGGTGCCTCAACCCTACACAAGCAGTGTTGTAAATATCGGACCGGGTAACTTTACTTCAAGAACCTACAGCACATTAGGTGCCGACAATTATCCCGGATATACTATGGTTTGGGATGAATTCCCGCTTGCACGCAGACGGTTTGAGATGAACTCGGGCAATAAGCTTGTGTCAACCGCTACTACATCCTATCCGCATACTATAAATAATGAGGAATGGGCAATCAGACAAATACAAAATTATTACTCTTCATATGAAAACGTCTTCAATAACGGATATGGACTTGGTGTCTGGCCGGGTGCAACTTATGACGCATTTAACGCGACCGAGTGGGTAGGACCTGCCGAAAATCTTCCCTTTGAGGCTGAAAACGGAACCTACTGGGATAAAGACGGATTTATCGCATTTAAAAGCGGCGGAATTTACGGTGTCTGCTTCTATGGTATTGATGCTTCCTCCTGGGGAGATTCATATTCTGTGATGGGCGGAGGCCCGACTCTGCTTTGGGGCGAAGGAACAGGAACAACTCTTGTTTCCAGAAAGCATTATGATTATGCCAGCGGAAATTTAAGAGCCTCGGGCAGCACTCCGATGATTGTCGATTCAGCTGATGATATAGTTTCTTCCTGTGTTTACGGAACGGACAATAACGGTAAATTCATTTACACAGGTAAAGAGGGAACTACATGGTATAGCGGACTTGACAGCGTAAATTTTGAATGGATAGACGAAGGCAAAGTCTTCAGAATTTTCGGGCAGGTTCCCGATGCGAATACATCTTATGCAACGGGAGTAAAAACCCTTACTGATAAGACTATAAGCTGGGAATATGCTCTTGAGGATACAGGCGTGAATCTGTCTGTAAACCTGACGTCTCTTGCAAGCGCCGAGGAATTCTGGCTGAACATCCCCATTGCAGCAGAAGATAACAATATTACATACGATTATGATGCTGATAATAACAAACTTATTGTTGAAAACGGCAGCGGAAGTATGGAATATTCATGGATTGATACCCAGTCGGTATTTATAGAAAAACCTTTAAACGGTGTTCGCAGGCTAAGACTTAAGCTTATTAATCAGGGTGGAACAGGAACAGCATTTATCAGCATAAAAAATAATGCTCCCGAATATACCCTCAGCGAGTTCGGAATTTATAAAGATACCGCTATCGGAGATACAAGACTTACTGCAAGCCTGAAAAATAATAACGTAAATCAGTATATTTCATACTGGGTACATAACAGCACCGACAGCGATGCCGATGCAACAATGTATATAGCTTACTTTAATCAAAATGGTGGACTTGATGAATTGACATCAAAAGATTTTACAATTGCAGCAAACGGTACAACAAGACTTTTCAGTGATCCTCTTGACCTTTCGGGAAGAAGTGGCTCAGTCAAAGCTTTTGTCTGGTCAAGTGATGGTAGAATCAGTCCTTTTGTTGATAAGAACGAATGGAATATTGTAGGAGGTTAATATGATCAAAATTGGCATTCTGGGTACAGATGGCGGAGCAGTCGGAGGTCACGCGCTTAATATATGCAAAATATTAAGTAAAGGATTATATGATGCAAAAATAACCGCACTTTTCGGTGATGGCAAAAACGAAACTGCTGGTCTGGCAGAAAAGTTCTCCATTGATTTTGTCGCGGAAAGACCTGAGGATATGCTGGGCAAGGTTGACGCTGTTATGGTTTTGCCTCGCCATGGTGACAAACACAAAAATTATGCTATGCCTTTTATAAAAGCAGGGTTGCCTGTGTTTATTGATAAGCCCTTCAACTGCTCTGTAGAAGATGCGGAAGAAATAATTAAAGAGGCAAAAAAAAGCGGCAGCATAATTTGCGGCGGAAGTTACATTAAAATTGCACCCGGAATTGTCAAACTGAAAAATAACCTCCCAGATAAAGAACTAATTCAATCGGCTATTGTTTCATACCCCACTGTAATGGGAAGCCCTCACGGTGGTTTGCATTTTTACTCACATCACCTGATAGAAACAATGTTGACTCTTTTCGGAACAGATGTTAAATCTATATCCGCAATATCAACAAGCGGATGCCCGATTGCGGTTGCAAACTACGGTAATTTCTCCGTGATAATGAACTTTGCATCAAACGAGGGGAATCTCTATGCGGGTGTATACTTCACTCACGACAATTATATGGAAGAAAAAATAAACTATGCGGGTCTTGATGACTTGCAATGTGAAATGTTCTTAAAGTCTGTGACAGTCGGAACGGGAGAGAATACCGATCATTTTCTTACAGCCGTTAAGGTTTGTAATGCAGTAATAAAGTCACTTGAAGAAAAAAGAGAAATATATTTATAAATTTGGTGGTATGAAATGAACGATTTAGAAAAAAAGGTTATGGATGCAATAGACAATAACGCCGATAAGATTATCGACTTTGCAAAAAAGTCGCTTGAAAACCCTGAGCTTGGGTATCGTGAACACAAAACCTCAAAGCTTGTCATGGACGAATTTGACTTGCTTAATATTCCATACCAAAAGGAATTGGCGGTAACGGGAATAAAAGCAAGATTAAAAGGCGGGAAAAGTGATTTTAATGTAGCGGTTATCGGTGAACTTGATGCAGTTAAATGCTATGGCCACGATTATTGCGATAATTCCACCGGGGCGGCTCATGCCTGCGGCCATCACGCTCAGCTAGCGTCAATGATTGGCGTCGCGTATGGGCTTAGGGAAAGCGGAGCCATGCAGTCGCTCGGTGGAGATGTGTCCTTCATGGCAGTTCCTGCGGAGGAATACATTGATTTAGACTTCAGACGAAAGCTGAGAGATGAAGGGAAAATCAAGTTTTTCGGCGGAAAACAACAGCTGATTTGCGAGGGTGCATTTGATGATGTCGATGCGGCAATGATGGTACATGCACAGGCAAATACACCTCAAAAGGCAACATTCGTACATGGGGGAAGTCTGGGATTTTTAGGTAAATCCGTTACTTTCAAAGGGAAAGCGGTTCACGCGGCAATGCCTTTTGACGGAGTTAACGCACTTAATGCGGCGGCTCTTGCGATATTGGGCATTCACGCAAACCGCGAAACCTTCCGTGAGGAAGAAAAAATCAGGATTCACCCCATAATTACAAAGGGTGGCGATGTCGTGAATTCCGTACCTGATGAGGTTTGTATTGACAGTTATGTCAGAGGTGCTACAATGCCCGCGATTAAAAAAGCATCTGCTTGTGCGGACAGAGCCATATACGGTGCTGCGCAAATGGTTGGCGCCGAGGCGGAAATTGTAAACGAAGCAGGTTATTTGCCGCTTTGCCAGGACTATACACTTGGCGAAATTTATAAAGAAGCAGCAGGAGAATTTTTAGACAAGGGCAGTATACTTGAATATGTTGATATGACAGGCTCGACCGATATGGGCGATTTAACCCATATTATTCCTGCAATTCAGCCGACAGTCGGCGGTTTTTACGGGGATTTGCATAGCAGAGATATGCTTGTATCAGATGATTATGCAGCTTATGTTATCCCTGCAAAAATTATGGCACTTACCGTTATGAAACTGCTTTCGAATGACGGTAAAGGAATTATACAGGTTAAAGAGAACTTTAAACCCCTTATG
>JBAYOS010000145.1:0-4217 GCA_041678125.1 Monoglobales bacterium | reverse complement strand
TCTGATGACCCTGACGTTAATAATGTTATTAAATTCCTGCGTCAGCGTGAAGTAGTCCATTTCCAGCGTTTCGGTGAGGCACTTGACAGAATCCAGTGTTGCGAAAACAGCAAGTCGAAAAATTTTTATATGAAATAAATAAATATAAAGGACTTCCGCAACGGAAGCCCTTTTTTATTTATAATTGGAAAAATTCATCAAATACTGCTGTAAACTTTTCATCAATTATTATGTCTTTTTGATAATACAAAGAACCATTTTTGAAAAAAAACCTTAGTTTTTATATTATCCCGAAAGTCCGAAAGTTTACGATAGTACCAATAGCCCTTCCAATAATCATCGCATCATTACAGCCGCACAGCCAAAGAGATTTTGTTCATAACTGGCATTGATCTGTTTACATAGAGATTGAATATTCGGAGAGAGATTTTGAAAAATAGTAGATGGTAGAATTTATCCTCAATCCATTTTTCCATAGAGTTTGACCATTGCGACCAATTTCGAGATGAATTGCTCAACCTATTTACTTCTGTCTGTAAATCCTTTAGAATATGGTTTTTTTGTCCCAGAGCAGTGGATAAGCAATTTTTTTCATTGAAAAATCCCCTTATTTTGTCAAAATATCCTTAACAAAGTCGTCGTCCGATAAATCGGGATACATATTATAAATTCTTGTAATCTCTTCAGCCTGCCCCGGAGATAAAACCTCTTCTTCATCAAGACACCAAATTCCCTCTAAAAGTCCCTGTCTATGGAGAACTTCATGAACCCCCGGTATACAACCTGCAAAATCATTTGCTGTATCAAAAAATGCTGCGTTACAATCGGTCACCTGAGCTGCAAGAGTAAGAAGTTTTGCGTCAATTTTGTCATGCTTTTTAGCTTCCATAAGCATTTCAAACATTTCAACAACTTTTTTGGTCCAAAGTGTCCAGTGGCCTAACAGTCCACCAGAAAAACCTTTTGTTACAGTGTTTCCGTTATCGTCTTTAAACTCATAATTTGTTAAAAGGTCAATAACGATGTTATCATCATTGCCTGTATAAAGTGTAATTTCATCAGCTCTTTTCGAAAAAGCTGCAGCTCTCACAACATCAAGAGTCTGGTATCTGTTAAAGGAAGCACATTTTATTGCAACAACATTGTCGGTGGCGCAAACCCTCTCCCAATAATTATACGTAAAGCGTCTGCCACCAACCTTTTCCTGAAGATAAAAACCGATTACAGGCATAACTTCCGCAACTGCTTTTGTTCTTTCAACAAGCTCATCTTCAGATAAATGACCTAGTCCACCCGGGCTTAAAAGAACTGCGTCATAACCATATTCTTTGGCCTTTTTAGCTTCTTCAACAGCCTGTTCTTTAGGTCCGCAAGCACCGGCAACACGAACTATTGTTTTGCTGGTAGCATTTTCATATTTTTCAATTTCGTCTACAACAACTTTTAAAATCGTATCAAAAAGATTAATTTTCGGGTCACGAATTGTAAACTGAGTAGTATGTACTGCTGTTGCGATACCGCCTGCACCGCTTTCAAGATAATATTTCATCAGAAGTCTTTGATGCTTTTCATCAAATTTTCTATCTTTTGTAAGAGCAAGAGGTGTTGCGGGAATAACTGTTCCGTTACTAAGAATTTTTAGTGCTTTTTCGTGTCTGTTCATTATTAATAACTTCCCTTTCTTTCTTCAAAATGTGTCGGTTTTCCAAGTCCTCTGCCTCCGTCTAAAAGCCACTGGGCCTGCCAACGAATAAGAGTTTTTATAGAAACTGAAGGATAACCGAAAACTTCCATTGCCGCACTTGCATCGTTGAGATATGCATCATTACTCTCTTCACCACAGAATGTAGGCTCTTTTCCAAGGTATTCTCCAAGCTGTTTTGCCATTTTTTTAATGGAAACTGTTTCAGGGCCTGTTACATTCATTATACAAACATCAGAAGTTGCATGAAGCAGTCCACGTATTGCGATTTCATTTGCACTGCCCTGCCAGATGCAGTTAAGACAAGGTGTTGTGACACTTATCGGATTGTCATTTAAAATATTATTTGCCATATCGTAAATTACACCATATCTTAGGTCAACAGCAAAATTAAGTCTGTAAATAAACACTTTTGTACCAAAAGTATGAGCGGCATATTCAAAAGCTCTTTCACGAGCAAGAACGCTCATTGTATATTCACCAATAGGACCTATTTTATCGCTTTCTACGCAACCTCCTGACGAAAGTGGTACGATTGGGTAAATGTTACCGGATGAAAATACTACAAAATTAGAGTTTTTAAATTTTTCAGCTACATAAGCAGGAAGTGTTGAGTTCATTGCCCAGGTCTGCCACTCGCCACCATCTGTACCAAATTTTCTGCCTGCCATAAATATTACATTTTCAACTTCAGGCAGATTACCAAGCTGTTCTAAATTTAAAAGGTCGCACGAAATGGTTTCAATACCGCTGTCGTTCAAAAACGCAGTTGCAACGGGATCTGTAAATCTTGATACTGCGATAACTCTTTTATCTACACCGGCTGCTTTTATCGCATTTTTCGCAAGTACACAAAGAGTCGGACCCATTTTGCCGCCTGCTCCGAGAACCATTATATCCCCTTTAATTTTTTTCATGTCATTAATAAGAGCTTCAGATGGCGTTGAAAGCATCTCATTTAATTTTTCTTCTGTCCACATAGTAATTTTCTCCTTTATTCAGAAATGTTTTTTATATATTCTTGTTTTGTCATAAGAGGCTTAAAGTTCTCTTTAACCTTTCTAATCCTTTTTCCGTCATCCGACAGTAATTTAATAACGGTAAGTGCCATTATTTTTGCAGGGACAACATAGGCTGCATAATCATCCGAAGCAAGCATTTCTTTGCTATGCAAATCCCCGTAAAATCCACCCACTGTTGGCTGAATCGCAGGCAATATATGAGTTAAATCGCCCATATCTGTCGAGCCTGTCATATCAACATACTCGAATATATTGTCTTTGTAAAGACTAAACTCACTGATGTAAATTCGGGAAATTTGTTTTTTTAACTGATAAATGCAGTTCCTACTCCGCCTTGATTATTAAGTTTATGTCCGAGTCTGCGAACATCGTTTAGCGGTGTTTCTAAAAATACCGAATAGGTATCAGCCCATGAATATTCCATACTTTTGTTGCAGTTTTTAACAATTAGTTTGTTATTAGCGTCATCATAAACAGTTTATTCTCTCTCCCGTTACCCGTAAGGGTGTAGAGGGAAGGCAATGGAGGAAAATCTATCCAATTTAACCCTCCCTCTGCAAAAGAGAGTATTTCAATTATACCATCTGAATAGCCGGTCAAACTATTCAGCGGTGGAGTATGTCGCAGCTATTTGAAACGGCGTGAGGTTGCTGATATCATCACAAACCAGCACTTCAAGTTTTATAACATCCGAAGCGGTTCCGTCAGGAATTATAAGTGCCTCTTTAAACGTGTCGTTTTCAACGTTTGCAAAGTTTTTGGTTGCAAACACAATGCCTTAAAAGCATTAGAGCGCTTTGGACATTCTGCCCACACACTCAACTCCGATTTCGTTTGCCATAGGCTCTCCTTTTGCAAACGCTTCAATATCTTTTGCGAAAGAACATACGATATATTCTCTCATATCAATTGTCGGTCCACCCATATGAGGAATTAAAATCGCATTTTTTAGTGTGCGTAGTTTATCATCAAGCGGCAGAGGTTCCTGAGTGAACACATCAATTGCCGCCCAGAATCTGCCTTCAGCCAAAAGCTCCGTCATAGCGGCTTCGTCAACTACGTCCCCTCTCGCTGTATTAACAAGTAATGATTCGGGTTTCATAAGTCTCATAAGTTCCCGTGTGATTGAGCCTTTTGTTTTTTCATTTAAACCCATATGTAATGAAACTATATCGCAAGTCGAAAAAATTTCTTCTTTTGACGCTATTTTAGCACCATATGTTGCCGCTTCTTCATCTGTCATATGACCTGAGTTGATAAGAATTTCCATATCAAAAGGTTTTAGCATTTCAACGTAATTTTTTGCTATCTGACCAAACCCTACAAGACCAATCTTTTTACCAAAAAGGCCTCTGTTTCTCCAATTTTCATTCCAACCGCCTGCTCTTACCTGACTCATAAATCTTTCAAGCTCGCGCATAGCGCAGAGCGTATATGCAAGGCAGCCTTCCGCAACAGATTTTGCAAACAGATAATTGCCCGTTAAAGTTCTT
>JBAYOS010000144.1:0-4261 GCA_041678125.1 Monoglobales bacterium | reverse complement strand
TCCTTATTATAATGGGGCTTTGCAAGCTGGGCGTACTTATAAAATACATACCCTATACAATTACAACAGGATTTACCACAGGTATTGCAATTACCATATTAATCGGTCAGCTTAAAGACTTTTTCGGTCTTACCTTTGCTGAGGGGACTCATGCAGTTGAAACAATGGAAAAATTAAGTGCGGTAGCGGCATCATTTGGAACAATAAACCTTCAAAGCGTAATTGTGGGAGTTGTTTCTATTGCGGTGCTGATTCTCTGGCCGAAAATCAGCAAAAAAATCCCCGGTTCACTTATTGTAGTGGTGCTTGGAGTTGTATTGGTAAAGGGACTCAAAATGCAGGTGAACACCATTGGAGACCTTTATACAATTTCAAGAGCTGCTCCGCAGTTTGCCATGCCATCATTTGATTTTGCAACTGTAAGGGAGCTTTTGCCCAGTGCATTTACAATAGCAATCCTTGCGGGGATAGAATCCCTTTTGTCATGCGTCGTATCTGACGGAATGATTTCCGACAGACACAATTCCAATACCGAGCTTATTGCTCAGGGAGCGGGTAACATTTTATCAGGTCTTTTCGGCGGAATTCCCGCAACAGGCGCAATCGCAAGAACGGCGGCAAATGTTAAAAATGGGGGAAGATCTCCAGTTGCCGGAATGGTTCATGCAGTTGTACTTTTACTCGTTTTACTTGTTTTGATGCCTTATGCCGCATGGATTCCGATGCCCGTAATTGCCTCTGTTTTATTTATGGTAGCATACAATATGTCAGAATGGCGACAGTTTGTGAAAATATACAAAACAGCGCCCAAAAGCGATATTGCGGTTTTAATTTTAACCTTTGTGTTAACTGTTATGTTTGATCTTGTAGTTGCAATTAAAATAGGACTATTGGTCGCAGTACTTTTATTTATGAAACGTATGGCAGATGTTACATACATCCGCCCCTGGGCAAAGCATGGCGAGGACAGCGGCAGATATAAAAAAATACCGGCGGGTACGCAGGTTTACGAAATTAACGGACCAATGTTTTTTGCAACCTCTGATATTATGTCCTCTATTGCGATTAAGGAGGGTGTAAAGGTTGTTATCTTCCGCATGAAAAATATTCCCGCGATTGATATATCGGCACTTAGGTCTTTAAAGAAGGTAGTTTCGCTTTGCAAAAAGAAAAACATAAGAGTGCTTTTTTCCCATGTGAATGAACAGCCCATGAATGTAATGAAAAAATCGGGGTTTTACGATGCGGTGGGAGCGGAAAATTTCCTGCCTAATATAGACGAAACATTATCTGTTGCCCGTGAGCTTTGCAGCTGATAATATATTTTAATTAATAAAAAATCCGTTCGCCCTTTAAGACGAACGGATTCATTTTTTATGTGCGGTTTGGCATGATAAGCGCGGCAATGATATAGGCAAGCAGTCCCGACCCCGCAGTTAAACCGAAGAGCACCCAAATAAGTCGGACAATGGTCGAGTCAACATCAAAATATTCGGCGATACCGCCGCAAACGCCGCAAAGTTTTTTATCAACATTAGATTTATACAGTTTTTTATCCATTTAAATCAAATCCTTTCAAAAAAGATTTCTACAGAATATATTATACCACTTAATCGAAATTTGTCAATCTTTCTTAGGAAATTCGGAAATGACCGCCGAGCCTATTATAAGTATGGCTCCTATAATTTCAAATATTCCCATGCTTTCGCGCAGGATAATTGCCGATAAGAGAAGCGCTACAACGGGGTCGGTATAGCTTAAAATCGCAATCGTCTGCGATTTTATATGGTCCATTGAACCAAAATAAAGCAAATAACCGAGTCCCGTATGGACTATTCCGACTATCAAAAGTAAAATAATTGTTGTCTGATTTATGCTGACAGAAGAAAAATCCTCTGTTAAAAGACAATATATCAGCAGAATTACTGCAGATAAAGACAGCTGAAAAATTGTTTTATCAAATGATGAAATATCTCTTATTTTCTGACCTGCAAGCACGATTGACGCATACACTGCGGCGGCCGCAAGACCGAATAAAATACCTTTAAATTCGCTTAAGCTCGGTACACTTGAGTTTAAAACGCCCGACACAAAAAGCATTCCGATAAGTGAAAAAAACACACATACGGCTTTTTTCGCTTTAAGCTTCTCCTTTAAAACGATAGGGGAAACAACCATTACTATCGCGGGCGCAAAGTAATAGCAAAGTGTGGCAACGGACACGGTGGTATACCTATAGGATTCGAAAAGAAAAATCCAGTTAAAAGCGACAAGCGCCCCTGAAATGATAAGCCAGAAAAGGTTGCTTTTTACTGCAGCAGTCGAGATTTTGCGTTTATTAAGCAAGGTTACCGAGATAAGAAAAAGCGAGCCGATTATTCCGCGGCAAAGTGCAATTACTGATGAGGGCAGCGGAATGTTTTTTACAAGGATTCCGATAGTGCCGAATATGAACATTGATGTGAGAAGTTTTGTTTTCGCAAAATTTTTCATTAGTAGTTTATAAGCCTTTCTATCCGGCAGCAAAAGATTCTAAAAAACTCCGTCGCTGACGACGGTTTTTAAAGCGAACCCAAGCTCGCGAATATAATAAATAATGTATTTTGACAGCGAATAACCTGTGCCGATAACTGTAGAATCGGGGGAAATACGTTTTGCAATCAGCTTTGTGCGTGGGACGCTGTGCCGACTGACAATTATATAGGCAGAGGAAACACCAGATTTTTCAAATGAGTTTTGATATTCTCATAAATGCCCGAGGAGGTGTCCTCCATGATAATCTTCGGCATTGGAAGATCTGACTGCTTAATTTGTTTTTCAATGTATGACTTCATTGCAACGCATTGAGGGAGAGTCCTGTTTTTGTCCGTTCCACCCGATAAAATAATGGGCAGTTCGGGATTTTCCGCATAAATTTTCAGAGCCTTGTCAAGCTTTCTTTCAAGCTCTGCCGTAAGTCTGGATTCAACAAAAAGACCGCCGCCGGCAACAATTACAGCCTGCTCGGTGGTTTTCGGAACATCATTTGCGGAAAAATAAATCAGCGCCCCTTCGGCAAGTATTGAAAGAGTGAGAACAATCACGATATAATCAGATAATATTTTGAAAAACGAAGTCCGTTTTCTGAGCATAATTATCAGCGCACTTAAAGATAGAACTCCCAAAACGGTAAAATAAAAGCCGATACTCATATCATTTAAAAATTCGGGCATAACAAGACTTGCCAAAAGCCCGAAAATTATAATGAAGATTATGTAAATGTACACAAGCATTTTATGCTACCTCCTCGCTTGTTGACATAAAATTTTTTCGCAACCCGAGTGTAGAAAAAGTTGGGCAATAAAATCGCTGATTTTTAGGTTATTAACAAAGTTATCCACATTATCCACAGGCTGTTATGTTGGAAAGACACACGGGGAAATATACAAATTCTGTAATAAAGTTTACATAAAAAGCGGGTGCAACCTTATGTTTTTAATTACCATACCTAAAACACCGCTAAAATAGGTTATCCACAAAGTTATCCACACTTTCCACAGGTAATTATTTGATTAGGACATTTTCATTTTAAAACAAATGAAGATAAAAGTAAAGAGCTTTTTTAAAAAAAGAATTGATTTTTTGAAATGATTATACTACAATATAATGGAAAGGGTGTTTAAATTGAAAGAGAAAATTTACGATATAGTAATAATCGGTGCAGGCCCCGGAGGAATGACAGCAGCGTCTTATGCCGCGCGTGCGGGGCTTAAGGTTCTTGTGCTTGAGGGAATGATTCCGGGAGGACAGCTTGGTACCACCTATGAGGTTGAGAACTACCCGGGTATGAATAACATTTTGTCAGGAGCGGAGCTTGCCATGGATTTTGAAGGGCAGGCAATAAAATTCGGCGCGGAAATCGAATATGAGTTTGCCGAAAAAGTAGATTTCTCGGGAGAGATTAAAAAGATAACCACCCAATCGGGAGAGATAAGTGCGAGAACGGTTGTTCTTGCTATGGGAGCAAAAAGGAAAAAGCTTAACGTTCCGGGTGAGGAGGAATTTACAGGTTATGGTGTTTCCTACTGTGCTACCTGCGACGGAGCGTTTTATAAAGGAAAGGACACGGTTGTTGTCGGCGGCGGGGATACTGCCCTTGAGGATGCGGTATTTTTAAGCAGGTTTTGCAACAAGGTATATCTTGTCCACAGACGCGACAGATTTAGGGGTGCTTATGCACTTGAAAAAAGAGCGAGGGAAATTCCCAATATTGAGTTGGTGC